>NZ_DUOE01000085.1 GCF_012838985.1 Corynebacterium sp.
CGCACCGACCAGGTGCCCGCCAGCGTGATCATCTTGTGCATGTGCATCTGGGCCAGCAGGAGCGCGATTGTCGACTCGGCGACCGTGTCGTCGTAGAGCCCCGAGGCGCACGCCCAGCGCACCCCGCCGGGGCGGATGAGACCGGCCTCGTGGAGGGCGTCGATACCCGCGAAGGTGGCCTGGACGTAGCGGATGTTCTCCGGCAGCGGATCGGGGAACTTCCGTGGACCGCCGTTGAACACGAGGAAGTCCGCGTCATGGACATCCTCGACGTAGGTGTGGCCGGCGGCCTCGATCTCGGCGATGGCGGCCGGCCACTGCTGCGGTTGGAAGGCGAATTTCATGGCTGACTCCTCCGGGGCAATGAAGTGACCTGTGTCACCACGCTACCGAAAGTCAGTACCCGAGTGAGATGTCCACTTCCGTCGGCATGCGCTCACCGGCCGCGAAGGCGGCGGCGTTCTCGATGATCTGCGGCGCGATCATCCGCTGCGCGATCCGCCCGGTCGCCGCGATGTGCGGCGTGATGGTGCAGTTGGGCAGGCTCCACAGCGGGTGATCCTCCGGCAGCGGCTCCGGGTCGGTGACGTCGAGCGCGGCACCGGCGATCCGGCCGGACCGGAGGGCCTCGACGAGCGCGTCGGTGTCGATGAGTTCGCCGCGGCCGACGTTGACCAGCACCGCGTGCGGCTGCATCCGGGCCAGCACCGGGGCGTCCACCATCCGGGAGGTCTCCTCCGTCAGCGGGGCGGCGAGGACGAAGGCGTCCGCCTCCTCCCACACGTGGTCCGCCGCGGACTGGGCGTGGGTCTCGTCCGCGCCCTCCACCGGGCGGCCCGAACGGTTCACCGCGATGATGCGCACCCCGAAGGGCCGCAGCAGCGGGATCAGGGCATCGGCGGTGCCGCCGGCACCGATGATCGCGACCGTGGGGCCGTCACTCAGCCAGCCCTGGGCCTCGTCGATGGGACCCCGGGCGCGGAAGGACCCCGCCACCGTGGCGGCCTTGACGTGGTGCAGCTGCGCGAGCAGCAGCGTCAGCGCCACCTCCGCCACCGGGCGGCCGTAGACGCCGGCGGCGTTGGCCCACCGGACACCGGGACGCATGACCCCGGCCTCGAGGAGGCGGTCGACGCCCGAGAACACGAACTGCACGAAGCCGATGCTCTCCGGCAGCGGATCCGGCAGCGGTCCCCCGGTGTAGATGAGGAACTCCGCCTCCTCCACCGGGACGTGGGTGTGACCGGCGGCCTCGACCTCGGCGATGACCCCGGGCCACAGACCCGGGGACATGGAGAACTTCATGGGACCCTCTCTACAGGCGGGAAGCGAAATTCGACAGGTAGTCGGCGTGGACCACCGGGCGACGCTGCCCCTCCGGCAGTTCCTCCGTGTGCTTGCCCAGCATCCCGAGGAGGACATCCGAGTCGTAGGCGACCTCGCCGCGTCCCACTACCGCACCGTCCGGGCCGATGATGTCGACGATCTCGCCGGCGTGGAACTCACCCTCCACCGCGGTGATGCCCACGGCGAGCAGGGAGGTTCCGCCGGCGGTGACGGCCTGGACCGCGCCTTCGTCGAGACGCAGCGTGCCGCCGGTGTCCGCGGCGTAGAGCGCCCAGAACTTCCATGCGGAGAGACGCCCCTCACGCGGGTGGAAGACGGTGCCCACGGAGGCGTCGTCAAGCGCGGGACCGATGTTGTCGGCGGAGGTGAGCAGCACCGGCACACCACCGCGGGAGGCCAGGCGTGCGGCGGAGACCTTGGAGGCCATGCCGCCGGTGCCCACCAGTCCGCCGTCACCGGCGATGACGCCCTTGAGGTCGCGGCCCGTGCGGACCTCGGAGACGAAACGCGCGTCCGGCTCCGCGGGGTTGCGGTCGTAGAGACCGTCCACATCCGACAGCAGGACCAGCGCATCGGCGCTGGTCAGGTGGGCCACGATGGCAGAGAGACGGTCATTGTCACCGAAGCGCATCTCGGAGGTGGCCACGGTGTCGTTCTCGTTGACGATCGGGATGGCACGCAGCTGGCGCAGACGGTCGATGGTGCGCTGGGCGTTGCGCGCGCGGTCGCGGCGACCGGCGTCGGACGCGGTGAGCAGCACCTGCCCGATGGTGCGGTGGTAGCGGGCGAAGGAACGGCCCCACTGGTGCGCGAGGTGGACCTGGCCGACGGCGGCGGCCGCCTGCTTGGTGGCCAGATCAGTGGGCCGCTGCGTCAGACCGAGGGGCCCCATGCCCGCGGCCACGGCACCGGAGGACACGACGATGATGTCCGAGTCGTACATGCGGGCCTGCAGGGCGTCGACGATGTGGTTGATCTTGTTCGGGTCGACCGTGAAATCGTCGTTGGTCAGCGAGGACGAGCCGATCTTGACCACGACCCGCTTCGCCCTGGCGATGCGCTCCCGCATCTCCGATTCATGTCCGAAGGCCGGACTACTGTCCAGTCCGGACACCGGGTCCGGGTACTCGACGTTGTCATCATGGTCGTCATAGGGGGACAGGGGCAGTCCATGTTGGCGGGTGGTCATATCCCCCCACCATACCGAACCGCCCCGTGAACCCCAGACAGGGAGGCGGCTAGCCCTCCCAACGCTCGCGGGAGGCCTCCTCGCCTTCGCCGTAGTCGTACTCGTCGATGAGTCCACGACGGGCCTGCGAGGCACGCTTGCGCTCCGCGGCGGAGACACGGTCGGTGGACAGGAGACGGGCGTCCCGGCCACGACCCGCGACGGTCGGATCGACACCGGCACCGGTGAGCGGCTCCCAGTCGAAGGAGATGTCGCCGATGGTGACGTGCGCCCCCTCCTTCGCGCCGGCCTTGTGGAGGGCGTCCTCCACGCCGATCTTGTTGAGCCGGTCCGCCAGGTAACCCACGGCCTCGTCGTTCTCGAAGTCGGTCTGCCTGATCCAGCGCTCGATCTTGGCGCCCTCGACGATGAAGCCGCCCTCGATCTCCGGGTCCTCCTCGACGGTGAACTCCGGTGCGCCCCGACGGCGTGCGTCGACGGCCTGCGGACGGATGATCGTGTGCTCGGTGTCCACCGCCACCTTCGGGCGACGACGACGGTCCGCCTTGACGATCTCCAGCAGCTTGTACTTCAGCGGGTCCAGCCCCTGGTGGGCGACGGCGGAGATGATGAACACCGGCCAGCCGAACTTCTCCTCCAGGTCCTCCTTGAGGAACTCCGCCAGCTCCAGCGCCTCCGGCACGTCGGCCTTGTTGAGCACGATGACGCGCGGACGGTCCCGCAGGTCACCCAGACCCAGGTCCTCGTCGAGCGCCGACTCGTAGGCGGCGAGCTCGGCCTCGAGCGCCTCGATGTCACTGACCGGGTCACGGCCCGGCTCCATCGTCGCGGTGTCCACGACGTGCACCAGCACCGAGGTGCGCTCGATGTGGCGCAGGAAGTCCAGGCCCAGGCCCTTGCCCTCCGACGCGCCCGGGATCAGACCCGGGACGTCGGCCATCGTGAAGGACTCGTGTCCGACGTTGACGACACCGAGGTTCGGGGCGAGCGTCGTGAAGGGGTAGTCCGCGATCTTCGGCTTCGCCGCCGAGAGCACCGAGATGAGCGAGGACTTGCCCGCGGAGGGGAAGCCGACGAGGCCGACGTCGGCCATCGTCTTCAGCTCGAGGATGAGGTCGTGCTGCTCGCCCTCCTCACCCTTGAGCGCGAAACCGGGGGCCTTGCGGCGGTGGGAGGCCAGCGCAGCGTTGCCCAGACCGCCCGTGCCGCCCTCCGCGGCGATGAAGCGGGTGCCCGGGACCGTGAGGTCCGCGAGGAACTCACCACCCTCGGACATCACGACCGTGCCCACCGGCACCTCGAGCACGAGGTCCTCACCACGGGCACCGTGACGGTGCCGGCCGGCGCCGTTGGCACCGCGGGAGGCCTTGATGTGCGGACGGAAATGGAAGTCCATCAGGGTGTGGACCTGGGGCGAGACCTCGAGGATGATGTCACCGCCGTGCCCGCCGTTGCCGCCGTCGGGGCCACCGAGGGGCTTGAACTTCTCACGGTGGACGGACACGCAGCCGTGGCCGCCGTCGCCGGCGGACAGGTGCAGGACAACGCGGTCTACGAAGCGGGACATGAACGGATTCCTCCTGTTGTGGTTCAGGTAACCGTCAAGATTACCCGTGAATGCGACGGAGCCCGCCGCTCCCCCAGCGGGGTGCGACGGGCTCCGGGCACGTGCTGTGAACGTGGCGCCTAGGCGTCGACGGTCACGGCCTCGTTCTCGACGATGTTGACCATGCGACGGTTGCGCTTGATGCCGAACTCAACGGCACCGGCCTTCAGAGCGAAGAGAGTGTCGTCGCCACCGCGACCGACGTTCTCGCCCGGGTGGAACTTGGTACCGCGCTGACGGACCAGGATCTCACCGGCCTTGACCTGCTGGCCACCGAAACGCTTCACGCCGAGGCGCTTGGCCTCGGAGTCGCGGCCGTTGCTGGAGCTGGATGCACCCTTCTTAGTTGCCATTGGTTACCCTC
>NZ_DUOE01000086.1 GCF_012838985.1 Corynebacterium sp.
CGCTGAGCTAATCGCGCGGGTTCATTTCATACCGATTGGCCCGGTGAAATGAGAGCGGATGACGAGACTCGAACTCGCGACCCTCACCTTGGCAAGGTGATGCGCTACCAACTGCGCTACATCCGCACTGCACCGTGGCTGTTGCCGTGGTGCGAGTCAAAACTTTATCCTCATCCGCTGTCAGAACACAAATCGCCAGGTCGGAGCATGGTTCCGGGCCGTCGGGAAGGGTCAGAATTACGTTGATGTCATTCGGGGGCGCTTCCCGGCCCGGAAAGTGGCGTGACCTGCGGATTAGGCCGAACTGCGCCTCTCCGTGTAAGGTTCTTTATCGCACAAGGTCCTATGGCTCAGTGGAAGAGCGTTCCGTTCACACCGGAAAGGTCGCTGGTTCGAACCCAGCTAGGACCACCGCAGGGAAAGCCTCCGGTCGACAGCAGTCGGCCGGAGGCTTTCCGCGTTCCCGGGGGCGTCGAAAAGTGGCGGAACATTGTATACCCAAGGAGGGTATGGGGATCAACCCTTTTTCAGTATCAGGTGTGGTAGATCACAATTTCCGCTGATCGGGAATGTATCTGCAGGTCTGCGCGTTGTGGGGGATGACCGGCACCTGTGGAATTGAATGAAAATCCCGCCGCGGACAGTGGCGGCGGGAACTATGTCCGACGCCACGACGACAGCTCTATTGATGCCCGCGCACTGTGGGTATCGTATGCCCTGATCCACATTCCGGTTTTTCCGAGCGAAGGTGAAGCACTCTGTGACGAAGTCCCTTATCCACAAGTTCCGGAATCTCACGGCCGCGGCAGCCACCGCCGGCCTGATGGTTCTGGCTGCCCCGGTGTCGCCGGCCCATGACCTGGTCATCGGCGGCAATCCCGACAACGGGGATGTGGTCGAGGAGTTCCCGGAGATCATTGAGCTGGAGTTCTCCGGCTACGTGAAGCTGGACTTCAACACCTTCGCCATCTCGGACATCGAGTCCGGGGAGATCCTCTTCTCCGGACCCCCGACCATTGACGGACGCATGGTCAGCATTGCTGTGCCGACCGATGTGAACCCGGGGCCCGGTGACTATCGCATCGGTTTCCAGATCACGTCCTCCGACGGTCACTCGACGCGCGGCATGACCACCTTCACGGTGGCCGGCGAGCGCGACGCGGCATCCACTGCCGCCGAGTCGACCACGGATGTCGCGTCCGACGCAGCGGGGGAGAGCGGAGTGCTGCAGAACCCGCTCACGTGGATCCTTGCAGGCGTGGGCATACTCGCTATCCTCGGCGTCATCGTCATGGCGATCGCACGGGGCCAGAAAACCACCCAGGAGTAATTATGTTCACCCGAGGCCGTATCGCACTGTCTGTTCTCGCTGTCTCCGCTCTCGCACTCGCCGGCTGCTCCGACAACGGTGACGCGGACACCACCACCACCGCCACCACTGCGGCCGAGACCACCGCGACCACCACCACGGAGACCACCGCCATCGTCGGTGAGGGCGAGAACGCCGAGTGGGTCACCTTCACCGAGGGCTTCGTCAAGTCCAAGCCGGCGGAGAAGGACATGACCGGTATCTTCGGCATCTTCACCAACAACAGCGACGAGGACATCAACGTCGTCGGATTCACCTCCAACCTCGACGTCCCGACCTACGAGCTCCACGAGGTCGTCGACGGTGTCATGCAGATGAAGCCGGGCGGCTTCCTGCTGCCGGCAGGCCAGGAGTACGAGCTGAAGCCGGGCGGCGACCACATGATGCTCATGGACTACAACGAGCCGATCGAGGCCGGCGACACCATCGACATCACCATCGAGTTCGGCGACGGCTCCACCCAGGAGATCAAGGACCTGCCGGTCCGCACCATCGCCTCCGGCGAGGAGAGCTACGGCTCCGACGGCTCCCTGCAGGGCCACCAGATGGGCCAGACCGACGACGCCGAGTCCGAGAACTAAACTCCAGCACACAACTCAGGAAGTGGAATAACAGACATGTCAGCATTGTCCCGTCGCGGCTTTCTCACCGGCCTGTCCGTCACGGCAGGTGGTGCCGCCCTGGCGGCGTGCGCCAGCCCGCAGGACAAGGGCGCGGGGAAGATGACCGCCGCTGCGGGCGCCGACACCCGGCTCTACGACGCCATCGTCCCCTTTGACGGGCATCGCCAGGCGGGCATCTCCACGCCCGCCCAGGCCAACCTCAACCTCGTCGGATTCAACCTCGTCGACGGGGTGGACAAGGGGGCGGTGGCCCGTCTCATGACATCCTGGACGGAGGACTCCCGGCGCCTGTGCACCGGAGAGACCCCGCTGGGCAGTCTGGAGCCGGAGCTTGTGGTCGCTCCGTCGAACCTCACCATCACGTGCGGCTTCGGCCCGCGGGTGTTCGAGGTGATCGACGCCGTCGACAAGCGACCCGAGTGGCTGCAGCCGCTTCCTGACTACAAGCTGGACCAGCTCGAGGATCAGTGGGGCCAGACGGACCTGGTCGTCCAGGTCTGTGCCGACGACCCCATCATGCTCGCGCACGCCACCCGTCACCTCGTGCGTTCCGGAATGGACTACGCACGGGTGTTCTGGATGCAGCAGGGCTTCCTGCGCGCCGACGGTGCACACAAGCCGGGGGAGACCCCGCGCAACCTCTTCGGACAGGTCGACGGTACGGTCAACCCCCGCTCCAACGAGGAGTTCGACGAGCAGGTGTGGATCGAGGACGACGTCCCGGAGTGGATGCGGGGTTCGACCTCGCTGGTCGCCCGCCGCATCAACATGAACATGGACACCTGGGAGATGCTCGACCGCCCCTCCCGTGAGGAGTCCATGGGTAGGAAGCTCGACACCGGTGCACCCCTGACCGGTGAGGACGAGTTCGACGAGCCGGACTACTCGGCCACCGACAAGTTCGGCCTTCCGGTCATCGACCAGCAGAGCCACATCTTCCGCGCCAAGCCTGCGGAGGGACACCCGGAGCAGCGTATCCTGCGCCGTCCCTACAACTACGACATTGCCCCGGAGCCGGGCAGCGAACAGCTGTCCAACTCGGGCCTGGTGTTCCTGTGCTACCAGAAGGATCCGGTCCTGCAGTACCACCCGATCCAGGAGCGGCTCGACGAGGCCGACCGCCTCAACGAGTGGATCACCCACATCGGCTCGGCCGTCTACTGGATCCCGCCGGGAACCAGCGAGGACGGCTCGACCGGTGACGCCTACTGGGGGCAGCGCCTCCTCGAGGCTTAAAGCCCCACCAGAATCTGGCGCGGCACGGGACATTGGTGGTCCCCGTGCCGCGCCTTTCTGCTGTTCGGGGCAGGTCGGTGCGGGAGGGTCGCGCCACTGCAGGAACCCGCGCCCGCGCGGGGTAGTATGTTGCCGAAGCGACTGCACCCTGCGTGTCCCCTCGGGGACCCGGGGCAGCAGCCGTGCCCGACATGTTGAGCAGGCAGCGGCCAGGTATGCCGCCGCCTGCGTGAGCGCAAGTTAAGGAGCGCAGCACACTCATGGTGAACACCACCGCCCCCGCCTTCCCCTCGTTCACGGTCCCGGCCGGCACCCCCGTCGGTACCGCGATGCGGGAGCTGGATCTGCCGAACAAGGGCCCGGACGCCATCGTCGTCGTCAAGGATGCGGAGGGCAACCTCCGCGACCTGTCCCACACCCCGGAGGTCGACGCGGAGTTCACCCCCGTGCCGGCCAGCTCGGAGGAGGGACGCGGCGTCATCCGCCACTCCTGCGCACACGTCCTCGCCCAGGCCGTCCAGGCCGAGTTCCCAGGCACGAAGCTGGGCATCGGCCCGGCCATCGACAACGGCTTCTACTACGACTTCCAGGTCGCCGAGCCCTTCACCCCGGAGGACCTCAAGGCGATCGAGCGTCGCATGAAGAAGATCATCAAGTCGGGCCAGAAGTTCGAGCGCCGCACCTACGCCTCCACGGAGGCCGCCGCCGAGGAGCTCGCCGCCGAGCCCTTCAAGCTGGAACTCGTCGCAGACAAGGGCAACATCGACCCGGACTCCGACGAGGCGACCGAGATCGGCGCCGGCGAGCTGACCGCCTACGACAACATCAACCCGCGCACCGGCGAGGTCGAGTGGTCGGACATGTGCCGTGGCCCGCACGTGCCCACCACCCGCTACATCCCGGCGTTCGCCATCACCCGTTCCTCGGCCGCCTACTGGCGCGGCAACCAGGACAACGCCGGCCTGCAGCGCATCTACGGCACCGCCTGGGAGGACAAGGAGTCCCTCGACGAGTACCAGCACATGCTCGCCGAGGCGGAGAAGCGTGACCACCGCCGCCTGGGCACCGAGCTGGATCTGTTCTCCTTCCCGGATGAGATCGGCTCCGGCTTCCCGGTGTTCCACCCCAACGGTGCGACCATCCGCATGGAGATGGAGGAGCACTCGCGTCGTCAGCACATCGCGGGCGGCTACTCCTTCGTCAACACCCCGCACATCACCAAGGGTGACCTCTTCGAGAAGTCCGGCCACCTGGACTTCTACGCCGAGGGCATGTTCCCCCCGATGCAGCTCGACGGTGAGACGGATGCGGAGGGCAACGTCACCAAGCCGGCGCAGGACTACTACGCCAAGCCGATGAACTGCCCGATGCACAACCTCATCTTCGCCTCCCGGGGCCGTTCCTACCGTGAGCTGCCGCTGCGTCTGTTCGAGTTCGGCACGGTCTACCGCTACGAGAAGTCCGGCGTGGTCCACGGTCTGACCCGTGCCCGCGGCTTCACCCAGGATGACGCGCACATCTACTGCACGGAGGACCAGCTCGAGCAGGAGCTGACCACCGTCCTGGACTTCATCATCTCCCTGCTCCAGGACTACGGTCTGGACGACTTCTACCTGGAGCTGTCCACCCGGGACCCGCAGAAGTCCGTCGGCTCCGACGAGATCTGGGAGCGTTCCACCGAGATCCTGCAGCGCGTGGCCGACAAGTCGGGCCTGCACCTGGTGCCGGACCCCGAGGGTGCCGCGTTCTACGGCCCGAAGATCTCCGTCCAGGCGAAGGACGCCATCGGCCGTACCTGGCAGATGTCCACCGTCCAGCTGGACTTCAACCTGCCGGAGCGCTTCGACCTCGAGTACACCGCCCCGGACGGCTCCAAGCAGCGCCCGATCATGATCCACCGTGCGCTGTTCGGCTCCATCGAGCGTTTCTTCGGTGTGCTGCTCGAGCACTACGCCGGTGCGTTCCCGGTGTGGCTGGCCCCGCACCAGGTCATGGGTATCCCGGTGGCGGATGATTTCGCGCCGCACCTGGAGGCCGTCACGGAGGAGCTGCGCAGGCGTGGCATCCGCGCCGAGGTCGACACCTCGGACGACCGCATGCAGAAGAAGATCCGCAACCACACCACGGGCAAGATCCCGTTCATGCTGCTGGCCGGTGCCCGCGACGTCGAGGCCGACGCCGTGAGCTTCCGTTTCCTGGACGGCACGCAGGTCAACGGCGTGCCGGTGGCCGAGGCGATCGACCTCATCGAGGCCTGGGTCCGCGACCGCCTCAACGAGCAGCCGAGTGAGGCAGCCCTTGCAGCCCGCCGACAGTAGCTGGACCGACACGGGCGTCGGCGAGGATGATGCGCTGACGCGCCTGTGGGCCCCCTACCGGATGAGCTACATCAGGAAGCGTCCGGCGGTCGGGTCGGAGAAGCCCGCCGACCCGTTCCTCGAGGCGCCGAAGATGTCCGACGAGGACGCCCTCATCGTCGCCCGCGGTGAGCTGGTCTACGCGATCCTCAACCTGTACCCGTACAACGCCGGGCACATGATGGTCATCCCGTACCGCAAGACGGCGGACCTGGAGGACCTCACGTCCGCGGAGATGACGGAGCTCATGGGCTTCGTCACCACTGCGGTGAAGACACTGAAGAAGGTGTCGTCCCCGGAGGGGATCAACGTCGGCTTCAACCTGGGCAAGGCGTCGGGTGGGTCGGTGGGCAACCACATCCACATGCACATCGTGCCGCGCTGGTCCGGGGACGCGAACTTCATGACCATCCTCGGCGGCACCAAGGTGCTCCCGCAGCTGCTGCGGGACACCCGTCAGCTGCTCGCCGATGCCTGGGTGGAGGTCTCCCGTGCTTAGCACCCGTGGGCGGAGGCCGGCGTCGGTCGTCGTGGAGCCGGTGGCGCGTGCGCTGCTCCGCGCCGGCCTGACCCCGAACATGGTGACGGTCATCGGGACGGTCGTCACCAGCGCCATCGCGGTACTGCTCATCCCCAGCGGGCACCTGTTCGCCGCGGCGGCCGCCTCCGGTCTCTTCGCCGCCTTCGACCTGGTCGACGGCACGATGGCCCGCCTGAGCGGCGGTGGCACGAAGTTCGGCGCCACCCTCGACGCGACGTGTGACCGGGTGACCGACGGCGTGCTCTTCGCGTCGGTCATCTGGTGGCTCATCTTCACCCATGACGCCTATCCGGCGCTGGTCGTCGCGGCCTTCGTCGTGCTCATCGCCTCGCAGGTGACCTCGTACGTCAAGGCGCGTGGTGAGGCCAGCGGTTTCACCATCCTCGGCGGCCTCATCGAGCGCCCCGAGCGTCTCATCATCGGCCTGGTGGGCGTCGGCCTGCAGGGCCTCGGCGTGCCCTTCGCCCTCGAGGCGGCGATCTGGGTGCTGGCCTTCGGCTCGGTGTACACCGTCATCCAGCGGCTCTACACCGCCTCCCGCAACCCGGAGGCGGTCGACCACATCGCCCCGCCGCCGGGCACCCGTGACGTCGACCCGCAGGGAGCCGGCGCCCGATGACCCTCGACCCGGCGGCCCTGGGGTACCTGGCCGGTTGGCGGCTGGTCCGCCACCTGCCGGAGCCGCTGGCCGCGTGGCTCTTCGACCGGGGCGCCGACCTGGCCTCCGACGACGGCCGCGGCATGGACATGCTCCGCCGCAACCTCACGCGGGTCGTGGGGGCGGAGAACGTCACGGCGGAGCTGGTCCGCGCCTCCGTGCGTTCCTATGCGCGTTACTGGCGGGAGGCATTCCGCCTCACCTCGCTTCTCGACGACCCCACCCTCCACCAGCGTCTCCTCGCCGGCCTCGGGGGTCGGGAGCATCTCGACGCTTCGCTGGCCTCCGGGCGGGGGGTGGTGCTCACCCTGCCGCACTCCGGCAACTGGGACATGGCGGGGCTGTTCCTCACACGCCATCACGGGCAGTTCACCACCGTCGCGGAGCGGGTGCGTCCCGAGGTGCTCTTCCGGGCTTTCGTGGAGTACCGCGAGTCCCTGGGTTTCGAGGTGCTGCCGCACACCGGGGGCGGGCAGCCGCCCTTCGAACGGCTCCGGGAGGTGCTGCACGCCGGTGGCGTCGTGGCGCTGCTGGGGGAACGGGACCTGCGGGGGACCGGCGTGCCGGTGGAGTTCTTCGGGGAGGAGACCTCGATGCCGCGGGGCAGCGCCCAGCTCGCCCTGGAGACGGGGGCGGCGCTGCACGTCGTGCACTGCTGGTTCGACGGCCCCGCGGGGTGGGGGATGTCGGTGTCGGAGGAGGTGGTCGTCGACACGCTCGAGGCCACCGTGCAGCGCATCGCGGACGGTTTCGCCGCGAACATCCGGCGTCACCCGGCGGACTGGCACATGCTGCAGCCGCAGTGGCCGGCGGACCGGGAGAGGTGACGGCGGGGATGCGCATCGGCATCGTCTGTCCCTATTCCTTCGATGAACCAGGCGGAGTTCAAGCCCACATCCTTGATCTCGCCCATGTTCTCATTGCGCGTGGGCACCACGTGGAGGTGCTGGGGCCGGCGTCGGCACGCACGGAGGTCCCTGACTTCGTCACCCGCGGCGGGCGCAGCGTGCCCATCCGCTACAACGGCTCCGTGGCGCGCCTGTCCTTCGGGCCGGCGGTGCGGACGAAGGTGCGCGAGTTCATCACCCGGGGGCGTTTCGACGTCCTCCACATCCATGAGCCGAACTCCCCGAGCTACTCCATGGTCGCGCTGTGGATGGCGCGGGGACCGCTGGTGGCGACGTACCACGCCTCCAGTTCGGGTTCGTTCATGCTGCAGCTGGTCCGCCCGCTGCTGCGGCCGGCGCTGGAGAAGATCCGCGGCGGCATCGCCGTGTCCGAGATGGCGCGGCGCTGGCAGGTCGAGCAGCTCGGCGGCGACCCGGTGCTCATCCCCAACGGGGTGGACACGGCCCGGTTCGCGGCGGCGCGCACCACGCCCGGCGCGGTCCCGGAGATCGTCTTCCTCGGGCGTCTCGACGAGCCCCGCAAGGGCCTCGACATCCTGCTGGCGGCACTGGAGCGGCTGGACCGCGAGGTGCGCGTCACCGTCATCGGCGGCGGGCGTCCGCGGACCGTGCCGGGCGTCGATTTCGTGGGGCGGGTCTCCGAGGAGGAGAAGGCGGCGATCCTCGGCCGCGCGGACATCTACGTCGCGCCGAACACCGGCGGCGAGAGCTTCGGCATCGTGCTCGTGGAGGCGATGGCGGCGGGCTGCGCGGTCGTGGCCAGTGACCTCGAGGCCTTCGCCGCGGTGGCGGGGGAGGCGGGGCTGCTGTTCCCGGTCGGTTCGGTGGAGGGGCTGGAGGAGAGTCTGCGACGCCTTCTCGACGACCCCGCCCTCCGCGCCCGCCTCACCGCCGCGGGGGAGGAGCGTGCCCGCCGCTACGACTGGGACACGGTCGCCTCGGATGTGCTGACCGTCTACGAGACGGTCGCCGACGACACGGTCGTGGGGGTGGACTGATGATCTGGTGGGTACTGCTGGCGGTGCTGGTCACGGCGATGGTGCTGTGGGCCTACTTCACGGCGCAGCGCCTCAACCGGCTGCACATCCGCACCGACGCCGCCCTCGCCGCCCTGCAGGCCGCCCTGGACCGGCGGGTCGCGGTGGTGGTGGTGCTGCTGCCGGAGGTCCGCGAGCTGGCCGCCGCCGCGGAGGAACGGCCGCTGGCCCACGGCGCGATCGAGGAACGCATCGCCCGGGAGCGGGATCTCTCGGCCGCGCTGGCGCCTCGCGAGGG
This sequence comes from Corynebacterium sp., assembly GCF_012838985.1. GTDB lineage: Bacteria > Actinomycetota > Actinomycetes > Mycobacteriales > Mycobacteriaceae > Corynebacterium. The sequence continues at coordinate 8,968 of NZ_DUOE01000086.1, forward strand.
TGATCTGCCCGCGCAGCTGGTCGACGCCGAGGTGCGTGTCCAGCTGGCCCACCGCTTCTACAACGAGGCGGTCGCCGACACCCGGGCCCTGCGCCTGCGTCCGCTGGTCAGGGCGCTGCGGCTCGGGGGGACGGCCCCGTTGCCCGAGTTCTTCGAGTACCGCACCTAGTTGCATGCCCATGGGGGTATTGGCACGATGGGGCCATGACAACCTGGCGTGGACGACGGATCCTTCCCCTCTACGGGGTGCTCGCCGCCCTGGGCACGCTGCTGCTCATCGGCATCCCCTCCGACATCATCCCCACCCCGCTCTTCGGGCGTGAGGTGCCGGTCCGCTGGTGGGAGTACCCGGTGCTCGGGGCCACGGCGCTGCTCACCGGCGCCTGGTTCAGCATCGGCCGCACCGAGGACGCCGCCTGCGCCGTGCCGGAGGAGCGCCCCGCCGAACGGGGCACGCTCATGTCGGTCAGCGTGTTCGCCGCCTGGTTCGCGGTGGCCTGCCCGGTGTGCAACAAGATCGTGCTGCTCATCCTGGGTACCTCGGGGGCCATGGGCATCTGGGCCCCGGCGCAGCCCTACCTGGCGGTCATCTCCCTGGTGGCGCTCACCGCTGCCGTCGTGTGGAAGTGGCGGACGAAGCTCGACGGCTGCGCTCCCGTCCCGGAGCGTCCGGCGCTGGTCTCCCGCTGAGACGCACCTCCCGGGCCAGCCACGCGGCGGTCAGGACCGTCATCACCACGATGAGCAGGTTGCGCACCGCCAGCACCGCGATCTCCACGCCGGCGGTGCCGGGGGAGTACCACAGCTCGTCGTAGTGGTAGGGGTACACGTAGAGCCCGAGCGCGGCCGCCACGACGGCCAGCCCGGCCGTCCACGCCACCAGGCGGGAGCCGCTCACCCGCAGGCACACGGCCAGCAACGGTCCCACCCACACGATGTACTGCGGTGAGAACACCTTGTTGGCCACCATGAGCAGGAGGACGAGCAGCAGCAGGAAGGCCACCGCCGTCCGCGGCCGCCACCGGTCGGCGAACAGCTGCCACACCGCCCACCCCAGCGCGAACGCGAGGACGGCGTACAGCGCGACGTCCGCCGCCCGCACCGCCAGGTCCGTGCCGGGTCCGTGGATCTCATAGCTTTTCGACGCCGCGTAGCCCATCCAGTACGCCTCCGGATCCCCGTGCGCCCGGAGGAGGAAGGGCGTCGCCGCCACCGACTCGATCTGGATGCCCCGGTCGCCCTGGTAACTCAGGGGGCTGAGCAGCCTCCCCGACCCGGCGGTCACCCACGTCACGCCCGCCAGTCCCACCAGGGACAGGAGGAAGGAGCCCACCCGCACCCACGTGCCGGAGCGCCGGAGACCACCCACCAGCCCGGCGGCCAGGACCGCGGGCCACAGCTTCACCGCGGCCGCCGCCGCCAGCACCGCCGCCCCCACTGCCGGACGGGTGAACAGCAGCGCCGCGGTCCCCGCCACCAGGACCCCGGGGACCAGGTCGAGGCGCAGCCACAGCACATGCCCCGTCGCCAGGCCGAAGAACACCCAGAACCACCCCGCGGTGAAACGGCGCTCCCCGCGGCGGAGGAGGAGGGCGAGCACGGCGGCGTCGAGAAGCGCGTTCATGGCGAGGAACCCGACGACGAACGCCAACCCCTCCAGTCCTGTCAGCCACCCCAGCAGGCGCACCGGCCACACACCGGCGTCCGGGTACTCGGTCAGCGCGGTCGGATCCGCCCCGCTGACGCCGCGGTAGTAGTAGCGGACATCGCCGAAGGGCATCGGTTCGGCGAGGATGAGACGCAGCAGGAGGAGCCGGGAGACGATCCACCCGAGCCACACCACCGGTACGGAGAGTGTTCTGTGCACGGGGAAGATCCTATGTCCCGCATGGAAACAGCAGGGTGATTGGTACGCGGGTGGCGGGGGAGCCTAAGGTTTCGGAGTGAAACAGGTTTTTTGTCGAACAGGAGCCGATCAACTGTGACCACCAACACCACCGGACGTGCGAAGCGCGGCGTCGCGGACCAGTTCAAGGGCGGCGTCATCATGGACGTCGTCAACCCGGAACAGGCGAAGATCGCCCAGGAGGCCGGCGCCATCGCCGTCATGGCCCTCGAGCGTGTCCCCGCCGACATCCGCGCCCAGGGCGGCGTCTCCCGCATGTCCGACCCGGACATGATCGACGGCATCATCGCCGCCGTCGACATCCCGGTGATGGCCAAGGCACGCATCGGCCACTTCGTGGAGGCACAGGTCCTGGAGTCCCTCGGCGTCGACTTCATCGACGAGTCCGAGGTGCTCACCCCGGCCGACTACGCCAACCACATCGACAAGTTCGCCTTCGAGACCCCCTTCGTCTGCGGCGCCACCAACCTCGGTGAGGCCCTGCGCCGCATCAACGAGGGTGCCGCCATGATCCGCTCCAAGGGTGAGGCCGGCACCGGTGACGTCTCCAACGCCGTCACCCACATGCGCACCATCCGCGCCGAGATCAACCGCCTGACCTCCATGGCCGAGGACGAGCTCTACGTCGCCGCCAAGGAGCTGCAGGCCCCCTACGAGCTCGTCGTCGAGGTCGCCCGTGAGGGCAAGCTGCCGGTGCCGATGCTCACCGCCGGCGGCATCGCCACCCCGGCCGACGCCGCCATGATGATGCAGCTCGGCGCCGACGGCGTTTTCGTCGGTTCCGGCATCTTCAAGTCCGGCAACCCGGAGCAGCGCGCCCGCGCCATCGTCAAGGCCACCCAGAACTACACCGACGCCACGGTCGTCGCCGACGTCTCCCGCGGCCTCGGCGAGGCCATGGTCGGCATCAACGTCGACGACATCCCGGTCCCGCACCGCCTCTCCGAGCGCGGCTGGTAGACCACCCGCTGCCTCCGCACAGAGAAGAACCCGCCGTATCCCCTTGAAGTACGGCGGGTTCTCGTCGTCTGCAGTCTGCAGGCTAGCTGACGGAGTCGGCGATGGCGTCCGGGTCGTAGGGCGGGCCCATCATGACGAGGACGGTGAAGACCACGGCGATGACCGCCAGCAGGACCGCGATCGAGCGGCCCGGATGGCGGACGAACTGGGCCAGGACCTTCTCGGGGAAGGTGCGCGGCTCCTCACCGGAACCCGCCCGGAAACGCCAGTCACCCGCGAGCAGCTCCTTACGGTCGGCCCACATGGTGAACGGCCAGGCGGCGAAGGGGATGACCGACACACCCATGCCGACCAGACCCTGGGTGAAAGTCCAGCGGTTGTTCACCCACAGCAGGACCGTGATGGCGATGAAGGTGAGGAAACCGAAGCCGTGGATGCCGCCGGCGACCGGGACCACCGCCTCGGTCGTGCCGGAGTACTTGAGGATCATGCCGAGAATGAGGAAGCCCCAGGTGAACATCTCCAGGCCTGCGGCGAAACGGTGGAACTTCGAGGGAGTGAGGCCCTGCGCGGTGGCGGGCCGGGTCGTCGTCGTCATAATTGACCAGCCTACTGCCCGAACCGGGAAACTCAATGGTCGCAGGCTCAACCGTCCGGTTGATTTCGGGGAGGTAAGGTAGGTCTCCATGAGTGACATCGAGTACATCCTCGGACTGGAACGCATCGACACGGACATCTACCGGGGTCCCGCGGTGGAGTCGAAGTTACTGCGCACCTTCGGAGGGCAGGTCGCCGCCCAGGCTCTCGTCGCGGCCACCGAGACCGTCGACCCGGTCAAGGACGTCCACTCCCTGCACGGCTACTTCCTCGCGCCGGGCAAGGCCGCGGAGCCGACCGTCTTCCTCGTCGACCGCCTCCGCGACGGCCGTTCCTTCTCCTCCCGCCAGGTGCGCGCGGTGCAGGACGGCGAGACGATCTTCTCGATGCAGGCCAGCTTCCACGTCCGCGACGACGTCGGACCCGAGCACTCCGACCTGATGCGCACCGTCCCGGACCCGGAGGAGGTGGCCAACGGCGGCTCCACGCTGCCGGTCTCCTCCCGGGCGCTGCTCGAGGAGTGGGGCGACTGGGACATCCACGTCGTCCCGGCCGAGCGCTACGAGCACAACAAGTACACCCCGAGCCAGCAGGTGGTGTGGTTCCGCTCCAAGCGCCCGCTGCCCGACGACCAGACCTTCCACATCTGCACCCTGGCCTACATGTCGGACATGACCCTGCTGCACTCCTCGCTGGTCCCGCACCCGGGGCACAAGGTGCAGATGGCCAGCCTCGACCACGCGATGTGGTTCCTGCGCCCCTTCCGTGCCGACGACTGGCTGCTCTACGACCAGGTGTCGCCGTCCGCACACGCGGGCCGCGCCCTCACCCACGGACGGATCTTCGACCGCGCCGGCAACCTCGTCGCCATGGTCACCCAGGAGGGGCTCACCCGCTCGCTGCGCGAGGGCGCCCTGTCCGTCCCGGCGACGATTTCCGAGCGCGACTGACGGGGGCTGGAGGCCCGGGGTTCCGGCCAGCGTATAATCGGACGGGTCATGTCAGCGTGATGCCCCTGCTCACCCCGCGTCGCCGCTCCCTGGTCCTCCTCCGACGGGCCATGGTCGAGCGGGCTGAGCGCGCGGGGGACACCGGGCGGGGCCGAGAGAAAGGGATTTGATGGCAGGCCATTCAAAGTGGGCGACCACCAAGCACAAGAAGGCGGCGAACGACGCCCGTCGTTCGAAGGAGTGGGCGAAGGCGATCAAGGCGATCGAGGTCGCGGCCCGCATCGGCGGCGGTGACCCGGCGGGTAACCCCACGCTCGACGACATGATCCGCAAGGCCAAGAAGGCCTCCGTCCCCAACGACAACATCGAGCGCGCCCGCAAGCGCGGCGCCGGTGAAGAGGCGGGCGGCTCCGACTGGGAGAACATCACCTACGAGGGCTACGGCCCCAACGGCGTGGCCATCCTCATCGAGTGCCTCACCGACAACCGCAACCGTGCCGCCACCGAGGTCCGCACCGCGATGACCAAGAACGGCGGCAACCTGGGTGAGTCCGGCTCCGTCGCCTACATGTTCTCCCGCACGGGCGTCGTGCTCGTGGACAAGGGGGAGCTCACCGAGGACGACGTCCTCATGGCCGTCCTCGACGCCGGCGCCGAGGAGGTCAACGACCTCGACGAGAAGTTCGAGGTGGTCTGCGCCCCGACCGACCTGCAGGCCGTGAAGAAGGCCCTGGAGGAGGCCGGCATCACCGTCGACGAGGCCGGCCAGGACTTCCGTGCCTCCGTCGAGGTGTCGCTGGACCTCGAGGGTGCGCAGAAGATGATCAAGCTCATCGAGGCCCTCGAGGACGCCGACGACGTCCAGGAGGTCTACACCAACATGGACCTCTCCGACGAGGTCATCGCCGCGCTCGAGGACTGACTGTTCGGACACGTGTGCTATAAATTGGGGGACACTGGCACACGGGTCCCGCGCGGGACCGGGAAGGCGTTCAAGTGAATCTGACGGGGCTGCGCGTGATGGGCATCGACCCGGGTCTGACCCGGTGCGGCCTGTCCGTCGTCCAGGCCGGTCGTGGCCGGGAGGTTCTCCCGGTGGCGGTCGGCGTCGTGCGGACCCCGACGGGGGAGGAGCTGGCGGACCGCCTCCTGCGGCTGTCCGACGCGGTGAACGAGTGGATGGACGACTACAGGCCGGACGTCGTCGCGGTCGAGCGCGTGTTTGAACGCGGCAACGTCTCCACCGTCATCCACACGGCACACGCCTCGGGGGTGCTCGTGCTCGCCGCCGCCCAGCGCGGCATCCCGGTGCACATGTACACCCCCTCGGAGGTCAAGAAGGCCGTGTCCGGCAACGGCCGCGCCGACAAGCGTCAGATGACCAGCATGATCACCCGTATCCTCGGGCTCTCGGAACCTCCGAAACCGGCGGACGCCGCCGACGCCCTCGCCCTGGCGGTGTGCCACTGCTGGCGGGCCCCGCTGCTGGCCCGCACCGCCGCCCTGCTCAACTCCGGAGGTAACCCGTCATGATCGCATCCGTCCGTGGCACCGTCATCGGCATCGGCCTGGACCACGCCGTCATCGAGTGCGCCGGCGTCGGCTACCGGGTGGAGGCCACCCCGTCGACCCTGGCCACCCTGCGCCGCGGGGAGGAGGCCTTCCTGCTCACGAGCCTCGTGGTGCGCGAGGACGCCCAGATCCTCCACGGCTTCGCCTCCGACGAGGACCGTGGGATGTTCCACCTGCTGCAGACCGTCACGGGGCTGGGCCCCCGCCTGGCCGTGGCCTGCCTGTCCGTGTTCAACGCGGGGGAGATCTCCCAGGCGATCGCGGGGGAGGACGCGAAGGGGCTGCAGCGCATCCCGGGCGTGGGCAAGCGCATGGCGGAGAGGCTCATCCTCGAACTCAAGGACAAGGTGGCCGCCTACGTCCCGGCGCCGGAGTCGGCGGGGGACGACACCCCGGTGCTCACCCCGGCGGCCGAGTCCGTGGCCCTCCAGGTCACGGAGGCGCTCATCGGCCTCGGTTTCACCGACCGCGTCGCGGGGCCGGTCGTGGAGGGAGTGCTCGCCGACGAGCCGGACCTGGACACCGCGGCGGCCCTGCGCGCCGCGCTGACCCAGCTCGGCCGGAAGTAGGCTGACAGCGTGAGTGACATGGAACGCACGGAGTTCGCCCTGCCGGAGGACCTGCAGCTCGACCGGGAGGTCGACATGCGGATGCAGCCGGGGGAGCAGGAGTCGGAGACGACCCTGCGCCCACGGAACCTCGACGAGTTCATCGGCCAGCGCAAGGTGCGTGACCAGCTCTCCCTCGTGCTCACCGGAGCGAAGAACCGCGGGGTCACCCCGGACCACGTCCTCCTGTCCGGTCCCCCGGGCCTGGGTAAGACGACGATGGCGATGATCATCGCGCAGGAACTCAACACGAACCTGCGGATGACCTCCGGCCCGGCGCTCGAGCGGGCGGGCGACCTGGCGGCGATGCTCTCCAACCTCATGGAGGGTGACGTCCTGTTCATCGACGAGATCCACCGCATCGCCCGCCCCGCCGAGGAGATGCTCTACATGGCGATGGAGGACTTCCGCATCGACGTCATCGTGGGCAAGGGGCCGGGCGCGACGTCCATCCCCCTGGAACTCCCGCCCTTCACGCTGGTGGCGGCGACGACCCGCTCCGGCATGCTCACCGGCCCGCTGCGTGACCGTTTCGGCTTCACCGCCCAGATGGAGTTCTACGACGTAGACGATCTCACCCGCGTGGTCACCCGCGCGGCCCGTATCCTAGACGTGACCATGGACCCCGACGCCGCCGTGGAGATCGCCTCCCGCTCGCGCGGCACCCCGCGCATCGCCAACCGTCTGCTGCGTCGCGTCCGTGACTTCGCGGAGGTCAACGCCGACGGACACATCGACCTCGCCGCCGCCCAGGGCGCCCTGGAGGTCTTCGACGTCGATGAGCTCGGCCTCGACCGCCTCGACCGTTCCGTGCTCAACGCGCTCATCCGCGGGCACGGCGGCGGCCCGGTCGGCGTGAACACCCTGGCCATCGCGGTCGGCGAGGAACCCGGCACCGTCGAGGAGGTCTGTGAGCCCTACCTCGTGCGCGCCGGCCTCATCGCCCGGACGGGACGGGGACGCGTCGCCACCGCCGCGGCGTGGCGTCACCTCGGCCTGGAACCGCCGGAGGGCGCACTCGGCCAGTTCTGACGGGAACCGGCGTGGGGTGCAGGTGGTCCGGGGCCCCGGGCATCTGGCACACTGGCACACCATGGACCTACTTCTTCTCGTACTGGTGATCGCCGTCTTCATCCTGCCGTCCTTCCTCATGATGCGCAGCCAGCGTCGTCGTCAGGCGGAACTGCAGTCCATGCAGTC
>NZ_DUOE01000087.1 GCF_012838985.1 Corynebacterium sp.
ATCCGCACCCAGTTCGTCGTCGAGGCGATGATCGTCTGCCTCATCGGTGGTGCCTTCGGCGTGCTGCTCGGCGGTGGGCTGGGCATGCTCGGGGCGAAGCTGCTGGGCACGTTCGTGCTCCCGCCCCCGCTGGCCATCATGGTCTCGCTCGGGTTCGCCCTGGCCATCGGCCTGTTCTTCGGGTGGTACCCGGCGAACAAGGCGGCCAAGCTCGACCCGATCGAGGCGCTGCGCTACGAGTGACCGGACCGCTTCCGCTCACGCAGCTCCAGCACACCGGCCACCAGGATGACCACGATGCTCAGCTGCCCCAGAAGGAAGAATGGGACGGCACCGATGATCGCCAGGTAGCCGCCCACGAGGGCCAGGATCCGGGACACGCCGGCATCCTGCGCCGGGGTGAGATGGGCACGACCCACCAGCCAGCCGCCCAGGATGATCTGCACCAGGATGAGCGGGAGAGTGGAGAAGTCGAAGGTTTCGGTCATCAGGATGCCGTACAGGGCCACCTCCACGGCCAGCAGCGCCAGGCCGAACCACAGGGCTCCCGTGGTGGCGACCCGGGGACGTGAGCCGGGGGAGCCGGAAGAATCAGCGCGCCTGCGGTAGCTGAGCAGGTGGGCGATGATCCCGAGCGCCAGTCCCGGCGGTGCCAGCAGCCCGGTGATGTTGATCACCGGGTCATCGGGCTGGCTGGTGAACCCGACCACCAGCCAGCTGACCCAGCCCACCCCGGCCACCAGTGCACCGACGGTACCGAGGGATCCCAACGGGATGAACCTGCGTCCGGCGAGGGCGCCGGCCAGTGCCAGCACGCAGCCCAGGGTGCCCAGCGCCCCGGCGATGATCCACGGGTTGAAGTCCAGGTCGAGCCGGAACCACAGGGTGAGTGAGGGGTAGGCGACGGCCTGGAGGATGAGTCCGGCGAGGTGGAGGTGGCGTGCGTTCATCGTCCGGCGGCCCGGCGGATGGCGTCGAGGAACTCCAGGTAGCGGGCACGCACCGCGAGGAGCGGTTCAACGACCTTCTCCTGGGAGATGGACGAGACCTCCCGTCGCAGGGCGCGCCGGGTGCGGTGTTTCACGCTCGAGCCGATGGCCAGGCCGAACACCCCGGTGAACATGCCCAGCACGATGCCGAGCAGGAGTCCGCCGACGATGAGCAGCGTCGGGATGGGCCAGCCCTCGATGTCGGGGATGATCTCGTCCATGAACGGGTAGAGCACCCCGGGCAGGAACGCGGCGAGCAGGTACCAGCCGACGCCCACCAGGGCGGCGACGAGCGCCAGCCACTGCACCACGGTGAACAGCCCCCACACCTTCGAGGGTTGGGCGGGCAGCTTCGTGCGGGCGGCCGCGCGGTCGAGGTCCTCGGGCAGCGTGTCCACGATGGCTTCGGTCTGGTCCACCACCGCCGAGGCCCAACGGTCCGGTAGCCCGGCGGAGACCGCCTGCGCATAGCCGCGGACACCCCGGTTGGCCACGGCCCGGCCGGAGGCGTCGAGCTGCGGGATGGAGGAGCGGTGGACACCGGTCTCGTCGGCATCCTCCCGCAGGCCCAGCCGCTTGAGGGGGTCGGCCCGGAAACGCAGCAGCCAGGAGGTGAGCAGCCAGCCCGTCTTCTGCCCGAGCCGCTTGCGGTAGGCCGCGGCGGTCGCGTCGGCGAGGCGGTCTGCGCCGGCGGCCTCCGCGAGGTGGTCGTCGAGACGCCGTTTGTCCATGGCGGAGACGTCCTTGAACGACTGCTTCCCGACGAACGGGGCCGTCACCGTCTCCAGGTCCGCCTCGATGCGGGCCTGCTGCGCGGAGTGGGCGGAGGCTACCTTCGCGATCGCCTTGCGCAGGTCGTCGATGCCGTAGCCGTCCCGGGCGGAGGTGCGGATGACGCTGACCTTCTGCAGGCCGTCGTCGACAAGCAGCTGCTCCAGGGAGGAGGCGACGCGGCGGGCGTCCCCGGTGGTGAGGCGGTCGGACTTGTTGAGCACGGCGAGCGTGACCGAGCTGTGCGAGGCGTGGGGGCGGATGAAGTGGTCGTGGATGATCGAGTCGGCGTACTTCTCCGGGTCGGTGACCCACACCAGCACGTCGACCTGCCCGGCCAGCCGGGTGGCGATGGCCCGGTGCTCCGGCTCCACCGAGTCGAAGTCCGGCAGGTCCAGCAGGATGACGGGGCCCGCGCCGGGGGCGAAGTCGCCGGAGCGGTTGCGGCGGTCCTCGACCTGGAGCCAGTCGAGCAGCTCCTCGGAACCGGCCGGGTCCCACACCGCGGCCAGCGGGGAGGAGGTGGTGGGACGGCGGGCGGCGGTCCTGCCCAGGTCTTCGCCCACCACCGCGTTGAACAGGGAGGTCTTGCCCGAACCGGTGGCACCGAAGAAACCGACGACGGTGTGCTCGCCGGACAGGGCGCGGCGTTCCGCGGCGGCGTCCGCCACCCGCGCCAGGTCGGCGTGCTCGGCGGGGGAGAGGAGGCCCTCGCCCAGGTCGGCGGCCTCCCGCAGGGCCTCCAGGCGTTCGGTGAGGCTCAGTTTCTTCCGGAACATCAGGCTTCTCCCGTCTGGGTGCGGACGTCGTGTTCGGCGGTGGCGGCGGCGTCGAGAAGCTCCCCGGCGGAGGTGCCGGCGGTGAGCTCGTCGGTGATGTCCCAGTAGCGGGCACGCTCGGAATCGAGGAGCGCGGTCGTGCGCTCGTCGAGGTCCTCGCGGGCGCGGGTGGCCATGCGGCGCACCGCCTCCTCACCGAACACCGTCTCCAGCAGCTTCTGGCCGACCACCGCCGAACCACCGGCGATGGCGATCTCTCCGCCGGTGAGCCCCGCGGTGGAGGCGAACACGATGAGCATGAGCGCCACGGTGACCACGTTGAGGCCGAGTGACATGATGCGGGCCTTCATGCGCTTGTCGCCGGCGGTGGACTGGATCGTCTCGACGAGCCCGGCCTGCCAGTCCCGGACCAGCCGGGCGGCGAGCTCGTCGATGCCCGGGCTGGCGTGGGCCAGGCCCGGGTGGGCGGCGGCGCGCAGCTCCGGAGCGACGGACCCCAGGTGGGACCAGCTGCGGGTGGCGGCGGTCTCGGCGGCGTCGACGATGACGGCGTGGAGGCCGGCCTCGATCTCCGTCTCCACCTCCCGCACCGGGGCGGGACGGCCGGTGAAGAAACTGCCGATCGCGTCGAGTGCCGCCGAGTACCAGCGCTCGATGGTGCGGAAGGCGTCCGAGGTGCCCACGAAGTCCTGCCAGCGTTGCAGCACCTCCTGCCGCAGCAGGTTGCCGTCGGAGGTGGCGTCGATGACGTGGCGGCGGGCGGAGGCGTAGGTCTCGTCCAGGGCGTCACCGAGCAGTCCGGCGAACTCCTCCTGCCGCTGCTTCGTGTCCGCCAGCGCCTCAACCCGCTTGTTCACGCTGCCCAGCGCACCGAGCACCGTCTTGGCCGCCATGGTGCGGCGTGCCGCGGCGTCGGCGGCGAGGTGGTCGAGGTGGGCACGCAGGGGATCGACCAGGGCGGTGGGCAGCAGGTCCTCCACCTGGCCGGCGTCCGGGACGGTGAACATGGTGGCGTCCCCGAGCCCGGCCTCCGCCATCATGCGGCGCAGGTCATCCGGCACGGTGGCCAGCGCATCCTCGTCGACGCGGTTGAGCACCACGATGACCTCGATGTCGCGGCCGGCGGCGTCGTGGAGGAAATTCCACACCAGCTGGTCGGCGTAGCGCGAGGGCGTGGTCACGAACACCCACAGGTCGGCCGCCGCCAGCAGCTGGGAGGCCAGCGCGCGGTTGCGGTCGTCGATGGAGTCGAAGTCGGGGGCGTCGAGAAGCGCCAGGCCGGGGCTGATCGCCTCGGTGCTCACCAGGCGCAGCGACGTCGCCGAGGGGTTCGCGCCGGGCTCGCCCTGTTCCCGGGCCAGACCGGGCAGGACCCGGGTGGAGTGGAACCAGGCGGAGTCGGAGGGGTGGCTGACCAGCACCGGCTGGCGGGTGGTGGGCCGGATGACCCCCGAGGTGGACACCTGCCTGCCCACGAGGGCGTTGACCAGCGTCGACTTGCCGGATCCGGTGGAACCACCGACCACCGCCAGCAGCGGGGCGTCGATGTGGGCCAGGCGGGGGAGGATGTAGTCGTCGATCTGGTCGACGACGGCGCGCGCCTCCGCCTCTGCTGTCGGGTTGGTGGAGAACTCCGTCGCGGCCACCGCGTCACGCAGCCTGCCGACGGACTCCAGGGTTGATTCGGTCACAGTCACATTCTTTCAGACTTCACTCAGGTTGGCGGGCACGCGCACCGCCGCGGTCTGTGTCGGACTGTGGCCATGCTCCGAAAGCTGCGCGACCTGGCCACCGGTGTCATCTCCATCATGACCCTGGTGGTGACGGCTGTCTTCGGGCTCCTGCCGGACTCCCGGGAGGCGGTGGCGGAGATGCAGCGACTGGCCGTGGACCGGGGTCTCGACGACCACGTCCGCTTCGACGCTCTCTCGATCGGCGGACTGGGCACTTCCCCGGCGGCCATCATCGACGGATGGGTGGCCACGCCCGATGATCTGGACTCCCTGCTCGTCCTGCTGCGGGACGCCCAGCAGATCGCCGCGGAGACGAAGAAGACACCGGATCTGGGGGTCCATGCACGTATGCGGGTGGGGGAGACCCGCCTCTCCATCCGCAGCGTGCCGACGGAGAATGATGGCGCGCTGCTGCGTGACCTGGTCACCATTCCGCACCTGCCTCAGGTGGAATACAGGATAAACAACTCCTTCGATATCGATGTCGAGGACGGGGCCCGGGATTCCCTCATCGCCGTCGGGGACCGC
>NZ_DUOE01000088.1 GCF_012838985.1 Corynebacterium sp.
CCCCCCCGACGAGGGCGTTCCCGACCGGTGCCGGAGCACTACGCACCTGCGGGCGGGCGAGCAAGTAGACTCTGGGCCATGCTGCTGTTGAACATCGTGAAGATGGTCCGGGAGGACCTGCGCAACGCCCGCGACCACGATCCCGCCGCCCGCGGTGACATCGAGAACGCCGTCGTCTACTCGGGCCTGCACGCCATCTGGTCCCATCGGGTGTCCCACTGGATGTGGAAGCGCGGCCTACGTGGCCCCGCCCGCATCCTGGCGCAGCTCAACCGCTTCTTCACGGGCATCGAGATCCACCCGGGTGCCACCATCGGCCGTCGTTTCTTCATCGACCACGGCATGGGCATCGTCATCGGCGAGACCACCGAGATCGGCGACGGCGTCATGCTCTACCACGGTGTCACCCTGGGCGGTCAGGTGCTCACGCAGACCAAGCGTCACCCGACCATCGAGGACAACGTCACCATCGGTGCCGGCGCCAAGGTGCTCGGCCCGATCACCATCGGTGAGGGTTCCGCGATCGGCGCCAACGCCGTGGTGACCAAGGATGTCCCGGCCGACCACATCGCCACGGGCATCCCGGCGAAGAACCGCCCACGCCGCCAGTCCGAACGCATCAAGCTCGTCGATCCGGACTACTACACCTCCAACGATCCGGTCGACTACAGCATCTAGGGACGACGAAGGCCCCGGGGAGCACAACCGCTCCCCGGGGCCTTCTCTCTGCTTGTCGACGTCCCCCCGCTCACCCGACGAGGTCGCGGTACTCCGCGTTCTTGTTGATGAAGTGCTCCACGGCGGAGCAACTGGGGCGCACCTTCGCCCCCTCCTCACGGGCCCAGTCGAGGGCCTCCCGGATGAGCGGGGTGGACAGTGCACGTCCGCGGTAGGCCTGGTCCACCACGGTGTGGTTGAAGTCCAGTACGCCGCCGTGGGGGACGTAGGAGGCGTAGCCGACCTCGCGGCCCTCCAGGGAGATGACGAAGCGCTGCTTCTGCTCGTTGTGCTCGATGACGTAATCGTTGCTGTGGTTCATGCCACCCGATTATGCCCCGCCCACGGCGTCCCGTGCAGGCGAGGGGCTGTCATCCACCGGACTACCCCAGCAGCCTCTCCACGAGCTCCCTGGCGTCGTCCAGCTGCCTCCCGGTGGTCTGCGCCGGCTGCTCGAAGATCTGGCAGGCGTGGTCGGGCACGACCTCGGCGCTGGGGGTGATCCCCCGCTGTTCGAGATAGTGGTCCAGGTCCCGGTCGATGCTCATGCCGTCACACCCTACCCGCGGCGCAGGTGGAGGCAGCAAAAAGCCCCGCCCCGGTGATGTACCGGAGTGGGGCTTGATTGTGGCCAGAGCCAGGATCGAACTGGCGACCTTCCACTTTTCAGGCGGACGCTCTACCAACTGAGCTATCTGGCCGAAGACTGCCACAAAGAACAATCTCTGCGACCCTGACGGGGCTCGAACCCGCGACCTCCGCCGTGACAGGGCGGCGCGCTAACCAACTGCGCCACAGGGCCTTATTCTTTTTTCAGTGTTCCGGGTCTGCCTGGCGGCTTGCTCCGTTGCACGAGATGTAACTCTACACAGAGCTTGTCATCAACCACAAATCGCCAGGTGAATAGCTGTTTTACCGCGTGACCCGAGGAGCCGGATGCACACTGCCACGCAGGGTGCCGGAAAGAGAAAACAGGCCCCGGCCGCTTCCGAGGGGAAGCAACCGGGGCCTGTCTGACACTGGCGACCCTGACGGGGCTCGAACCCGCGACCTCCGCCGTGACAGGGCGGCGCGCTAACCAACTGCGCCACAGGGCCATATTCTCTTGTGTCCGAGGTCCTGGAACCTCAGTACCCCCAACGGGATTCGAACCCGTGTCGCCGCCGTGAAAGGGCGGTGTCCTAGGCCACTAGACGATGGGGGCCAGTCTTTTCGCCAGAAGGGCTCTGGGACGTGCGACTGGTTACAGATGTTACTTCATCACCGTGAAAGATCAAAACCGCAGGTTCCACACGGTTTTGCTGGACGGCACCGGGGTGGGGTCGGCTAATCTGAGGGACATGAACGACCACGACACCTGCTCGTGCCATGAGCCCAACGTCCACGGCTACAACGAGAACAAGTCGAAGTACCTCGCCCGCCTCAAGCGCATCGAGGGGCAGACGCGCGGCATCCACCGCATGATCGACGAGGACCAGTACTGCATCGACATCCTCACCCAGGTGTCCGCCGTGACCTCCGCACTGGAGAACGTCGCCCTCGCCCTGCTGCAGGACCACATCGCGCACTGCGTCACCGGGGCCGCCAAGGCCGACGGTGAGGCCGCGGAGGCGAAGATCGCCGAGGCCATGAAGGCCATCCAGAAGATGGTGAAGTCCTAGGAGTCCGCTTCCTCAGATTCCTCCGCTTCCTCGGCCAGCAGCGCCCGCAGCCGCTCCAGGGTGGAGCGGTAGCGGGGCACGGTGGCGTCGAGAAGATCCTCCACCATGGACCGCAGCGCCTGCGGCACCTGGGCGGACCCCTCCGCGTAGAGGTGGACCTCGGTGACGGATTCCTCGATGAGGGTGGTGATCTCCTGCGGGAGATGGACGATCCGGACCGGCCGGCCCATGATGTCGCCGCCGTCCTCCCCGCCGTCCTCCGCGATGTAGGGGCTCGGCTCAATGCAGGTGACCAGGTAACGCAGCACGCGGTGCAGCTCCTGGACCGACTGGACGGCGGTGGTCGGGTCGTTGGTGCCGGGGGACAGTGCGCGGTCGGCGATGTCGACGAGCTGCCGCAGCCCGAAACCGACGTCCTGCGTGAGCGTTCGTTCCATGCGCACCCCCACCGCCGCGTTGAGGTGCTTCCGGTCCTCCTCCGTGAGCTCACCGTCCCACCAGACGCGCATGACGCACTGCCCCTCGACGATGTGCTCGCCGACGCGGCGGTCCACCGTGATGACCGCGTCATTCTCCGTCGCCCAGTTCAGCAGGCGCCGGTAGTCGAACCACACGATGGAGCCGGTCTCCGTGGTCGCCACCGGCTGACGGGCGTCGCCCGGACGCGGTGACCACGTCGGCCCCTGTTCCAGCGACGCATCCCCCTCCTGCACGAGGTACATCTTCTTCGCCAGGGCGAGGGTCTCCTGGCCGATGGCGCTCACCGCGTTGGCCACCTTCATCGAGGAGAGGATGTGCCGGATGAACGCCAGGAAGAAACCCAGGCAGGTCAGCACCATGACGAAGGCCACGGTCACGGACAGACGCGGCACGAAACCGTCGTCCCCCTCGCGGCTGTTCCACACGTAGCGGGTGACGGTGAGGGCGAACACGAAGGTGGACAGCCAGATCGCCAGCGTCCCCTGGACGGTGCGGCTGCGCAGGAAACCGTCCATCATGCGGGGGCTGAAGGAGCTGTTGACCAGCTGCAGCACGACCAGCGTGATGGAGAAGACCAGACCCGTCACCGAGATCGTCGCCGAGGCGATGACGCCGAGCACCTCGCGGGCCGCGTCGGGGCCGCCCTCGAAGGCGAAACGGAGAGGGTCGCCGGCGTCCCTGGCCTCATAGGAGGGCAGGAGCACACCGAGGACGACCGCCGCGATGACGCTCACCGCGGGGATCATCCAGAACGGTGTCCACAGGCGCTGCCACCACGTCTCGCGTGGCACGTCGGGGACCGCCCCGCGGACGCGGACGGTCGCATTCTCGGTCGACTTCCCGGTCGACTTCTCGCTCACAGTCTGCTCAGTCACACCTCCAGTATCCCTACCGCAGGCCGGTGAGGCGGGAGACCAGCCCCCGATTCGCGGCCACCCACCGGTAGCTCCCGGACCACAGTCGGTCCAGGCCCCGCAGCAGCAGGATCCGGCCGGCCGCGCGCACCCACCACGCTCCCCCGCCGGCCACCAGGGCGGACCCGATGGCGCGGTGGCCGAGTTCGTCGCCGCCTGCGGAGCGGAACACGGCGTGGTGGCGGAGGGGGAGCGGGGCGACGTCGACAAGCGGGGCGAGACCCACCAGACGTTGCGCCGCAGCGCGGCAGAAACCACAGTCCCTGTCGTAGTAGAAGGTCATGCCCGTCAAAACTACTCTGGGACGCATGGACACCCTTGCCGTGGAAGCAGTCGGCCTGACCAAGAGCTTCGGCTCCGTGCGGGCGCTGGACGAGCTCGACCTGAGTGTGCGGACGGGGGAGGTGCACGGTTTCCTCGGACCCAACGGCTCGGGTAAATCGACGGCGATCCGCGTCCTGCTGGGGGTGCTGCGGCATGATTCCGGCCGGGTCCGCGTCCTCGGCGCCGACCCCTGGCGCGACGCCGTCGACCTCCACCACCGCCTGGCCTACGTCCCCGGCGACGTCGAGCTGTGGCCGAACCTGACCGGCGGTGAGGCGATCGACCTGTTCGGCCGGTTGCGGGGGCGCGTCAACCAGCGGCGCCGTGACGACCTCATCGACCGTTTCGACCTCGACCCCCGCCGCAAAGGACGCACCTACTCCAAGGGCAACCGACAGAAGGTGGCGCTCATCGCGGCACTGTCCGCCGACGTCGACCTCCTGCTTCTCGACGAACCCACGTCCGGACTCGACCCCCTCATGGAGGCGGTGTTCCAGGAGCTCATCCGCGAGGCCTGCGCCCGCGGCACGACGGTGCTGCTCTCCAGCCACATCCTCTCCCAGGTGGAGGCGCTGGCGGACCGGATCTCCATCATCCGGAAGGGGCGCGTCGTGGAGACCGGCACGCTGCTGGACATGCGGCACCTCTCCCGCACCGTGGTCACCGTCCTCACCGACCGCCCGACGGAGGAGCTGGTCCGGCACGAGGGCATCCACAACGCCCACCGGGAGGGTGAGCAGGTGCGTTTCGACGTCGATGCCGCCCACCTGCCCGCCGTCATGCAGGAACTGGCCACGCTGGGGGTGCGCGCACTCACCGCGACGCCGCCCTCACTGGAACGTCTCCTGCTGCGCCACTACGGCGACACCCCGGACGGGGTGGACCAGCCGTGAGCACCCTGACCGGTACCGGCACCCTGCTGCGGTTCATGCTCCGACGTGACCGGCTGCGCCTGCCGCTGTGGGTGCTGGGCATGGGCCTGATGGCCCTGTACATCTCCACCGCCCTGGGCACCGTCCTCGACGAGGAGTCGCTCCCTGGCATGGCGCAGATGGCCGCCACCCCGG
Source organism: Corynebacterium sp. (assembly GCF_012838985.1). GTDB lineage: Bacteria > Actinomycetota > Actinomycetes > Mycobacteriales > Mycobacteriaceae > Corynebacterium. Next base: position 5,164 of record NZ_DUOE01000088.1, read on the forward strand.
TGATGGCCCTCATCGGCGGTCCCGGCTACGGCTTCGACGCCATCACCATCCCCCGCTTCTTCGCCGGCCTCTACGGCGCGTACCTCATGCTGGGCGCGGCCCTGATGTCGATGACCACCCTCTCCCGGCACACCCGCGTCGAGGAGCAGTCCGGACGCGGCGAACTGGTGCTCGCCGACGTCGTCGGCCGCCACGCCCAGCTCACCGCCGCCCTCCTCCTCGCGGTGCTGATGAACGTCCTGGTCGCCGTGACGATGACCGGCATCATCCTCGTCGCCCCTCTCGAACCCGCGCCCGGTGTCGGCTCGACCGCGCTGTTCACGGCGTCCATCGCGGCGGTGGGCGTCGCCTTCGCCGGCGTCGCCGCCACCACGGCGCAGCTCTCGCCCTACTCCCGCACCTGCACGGCCCTCGCGGGCGTCGTGCTGGCGGTGGCCTTCCTGGTGCGTGGCATCGGCGACATGTCCCGCAGCCAGGGCGGTGACCTCGCCTGGCTGTCCTGGCTCTCGCCCCTCGGCTGGGCCCAGCAGACCGCCCCCTACACCCTCGACCGCTGGTGGCCCCTGGTATTCCCGCTGCTCTTCGCCGCCGTCGGCGCCGGGCTGGGGTACCTGCTGCGTTCCCGGCGCGACTTCGGGGCCGGCGTCCTGGCGGACCGCCTGGGCCGGGAGCGCGCCCCCTCCTGGCTGGGCACTCCCCTGGCGCTGGCGTACCGGCTCCAGCGCGGTGCCCTCCTCGGCTGGTCCGTGGCCATCTTCCTCACCGGGCTGCTCCTCGGGGCATTCACGGACTCCATGGCGGACGTCGCCGACTCCCTGCCCCCGGAGATGCTCGCGGTCATGGGCGGTGACGGTGCCGCGGACGCCTTCGTCAACGGCTACCTCGGTTTCATGTCCGTCTACTTCGGCGTCATGTTCGCGGTGTTCGCGGTCCTCGCCGTGCAGTCGCTGCGCTCCCAGGAGACCGAGGGCCACACCGAGGCCGTGCTGGCCACCGCCGTAGGCCGGGCGCAGTGGGTGCTGTCCTGGGTGACGGTCACCGCACTGGGGGCGGTGTGGCTGGCGGTGCTCGCCGGCCTCGGCGAGGGGCTGGGGGCCGTCCTGGTCACCGGCGACGGGTCACTGTTCGCCCCGACGCTGCTGGGCCACGCCGTGCAGTTCTCCACGGTGTGGTTCTTCCTCGGCCTGGCGGTGGCCCTGTACGGCCTGGCACCCCGCCTCATCGGCCTGGTGTGGGTGCTCTACGTCGTGGGTACGGTCCTCATCTTCTTCGGCCCGATGCTGGATCTGAGCCAGGCCTGGCTCAACCTCTCCCCCTTCCAGCACACGGGCCAGCATCCGGCGACGGACGTGCAGTGGCTCGGTGTCACCGTGCTCTCGCTCGGGGGCGTGGCCCTGGCGCTGCTCGGCGCCGTTGCTTTCCGACGCCGCGATCTCAGCGCCTGAGCCACTGCCACCGCGTGTGGACGTGACGAGAGGGCCTCCCACTGGTGGGAGGCCCTCTCGGTGATGGTGGGCCCCGCGGGGCTCGAACCCGCGACCTGCGGATTAAAAGTCCGTAGCTCTACCAACTGAGCTAGAGGCCCGTGGAGAAGACAATAGTCTGTCGTGCCACGGGAGGTAAAAATGCCCGTCACTATCGGCGACGGGCAGGGCGGGGACCATGGGTCAGTGCCTGCCGCCGAAGATCATCCGCGCCAGCCTGAGGTTGGTGAAGATGAAGCGACCTGCCTGGAAAATAAGGCTGCGACGACGGCGCAGGGTCCTCTCCGTGGGCAGGGGTGCATGATCCAGGGAG
>NZ_DUOE01000089.1 GCF_012838985.1 Corynebacterium sp.
CAGCTCGGCGGCGGCGGCGGGATCGCGTTCGTCGGCACGCTGTAGGGCGGTGGCGAGCAGGACGGTGCGCTTGCCCTCCCGCAGGTCGTCGCCGGCGGGCTTGCCGGTGATCTCCGGGTCGCCGTAGACACCGAGCTGGTCGTCGCGGAGCTGGAAGGCGATGCCGATGTCATGGCCGTAGCCGCGGAAGGCGTCGATGGTGGCCTGGTCCGCGCCCGCGACGGCGGCCCCGAGGTGCAGGGGGCGTTCGATGGTGTACGCGGCGGTCTTGAAACGGTTCACGGAGTCGGCGAGCCCGATGTTCTCGTCAGCGGTCGCCTCCAGGGTGATGTCGAGCAGCTGCCCGCCGATCACCTCGGTGCGCATGCCCCGCCACGGCTCGCGGGCCCGCTGCAGGGCCTCGACGGACAGACCGGAGTCCTGCAGCATGTCCTCGGCCCACACGAGGGCGAGGTCGCCGACGAGGATCGCCACCGACTCACCGAAGTGCGCGGGGTCACCCGCCCAGCTGCGGTCCCGGTGCTGCTTCTCGACGGCCCTGTGGACCGTCGCATTGCCGCGCCGGGTGTCGGACGAGTCGATGATGTCGTCGTGGATCAGTGCGCAGGCCTGGATGAACTCCAGCGAGGCGGCGGCACGCAGCATCGCGGCCGGATCCTCCGTCCCCCGTTCGAGGCCGCCGCCCCCGACGAAACCGGCCCAGGCGTAGAGCGGGCGGATGCGCTTCCCACCACCGAGCACGAAGGACTCCAGGTGGGCGACTGCCTCGGTGACCGGGCCGCCGATGGCGGCCACCTGCTCCCGACGGTCGTCGATGAAGCGGGTCAGTTCTTCCCGGGCGGCGTCCGGGATCTGGTCGAGGGTCAGCGTCCTGAGGGGCCTGGAAGTGCTCAACGCGGATGATCCTTCATGTGGGTGGTGGGCGGTCGGATCCCACGATACCCAGCCGGTCACCGGGGTCGTTCAACGGCGGTCTTCTCCACCATCCCCGGCAGGGGGAGGGGAACCGACAGGACCGCGAAGGGGCGTGCGTCGCCGTCGAAGCGGAAGTGACGCAGCTCGTCGCGGAAGCCCATGGAGCGGTAGAGGGAGAAGGCGTTGTTCGCCTCGTCGTCGACCTCCGGCGTCGACAGCATCGCGTTGCCGGCGGGTGCCAGCCAGAGCAGCTGCGAGAGCAGCACCCTCCCGATCCCGCGTCCCTGCTGGTCGGGGGCCACATGGATCTCCGCCACCTCGAAGTAGTCGCGCATGAGCAGCAGCTGCCGGGTGTCCGGGCCGCCGATCTCCCGGATCCCGCGCCGCACCTGGCGGTCCCACCACATGTCGGGCATGCCGATGTAGCCGTAGGCGACGCCGAGGACCTCGTCGTGGTCGAGGGCGACCAGCGCGGTGAAGCCCGGTTGGACGATCTCGCGTCGCCAGACGTCGATGCGGCCGGCACGGATGCCCGGGTCGTAGCCCATCGCCTCTATGTAGAGGTCGACGAGCTGAGGGGCCAGTACGGCGAATTCAGGGCCGGACAAGCGGCGGATCTCCATGGTCACACAACCACTGAACCACGAACCGGCGGGTGCGTGTGGAAAAGGGGGAGGTTTCCGTCTCGAACACCTGATGCCCCGGAAGCTGTGGAATCCGCAGGAAAACCATTGACCTATTCGAAAGGTTGTTCTATCATGGGGGTGTGGTGTCCAGGCCTGTTCCTAGGGTGAGGGCAACACGCAGGAGCAGGTCGGAGAGTAGGGGAAGGAGATGGTTCCGATGGCACAGATCATTTCGGCGACGACGAGGTTCGCCGGGGCGGGCACGCGGCGGGCCGACTTCATCCTCAAGGCGCAGGCGCTGCTGGCGCAGGCGCATGTTCACCGGGAGGCGGGGGAGTGGGACCTCGCCCTCGAGTCCGCCTATCAGGCGGCGCTGCGTACCGCCGGCGCCCGCATCTCGGCGTCGGCCGTGGCGGGGCGGCGGCGTCGACCCACCGGGGCCTGGGACCAGCTCCGGATGGTGGATGCGGAGGGGGAGAAGTGGGCGGTCGCCTTCAGTCAGTACTCGCGCCTGCGGTCCCGGGTGGCCTCCGGGCTGGAGCGCGAGGTCGATCATGGTGTCGTGTCCACGGTCATGGAGCTCGCCGCACGCTTCCTCGCGGAGGCGGAAGCTGAGGCGGGTTGGGTACCGGCGGCTGCTTAGGTTGCTGAAAGTAGGGGTTGGCAATTGCGGGAACAATCCCGATAGTCTGGGCGTTGAACGAGTAGATAGATCAAACCCCAGCGATATCCGGGAGGAACAGTGTCGCTTTCAGAGCAGGAGCAGAGGATGCTCCGGGAGATCGAACAGTCTCTCCTTGCCGATGACCCCAAGTTCGGGGCGACTGTGGCGGGCGATCACGTCTTCGGTGGGGACGGTGTCCCGGGGATCACGCTCCGCGGTATCGCCATTGCGGTCGTGGGTCTCGTCATGCTCGTCGGTGGCGTCGCCCTGGCCCAGCAGAGCCTGTGGTTCATCGCCCTCAGTGTGGTCGGCTTCCTCGTGATGTTCGGGGCCGGAGTGTGGATGCTCCGTGGTGGAGGTGCCTCCTCCGCGGACCGTGTGGTCAAGCGTCGTCCGGGCCGTGAGCGCCCGAATGACCCGTCCTCCATGGCGAGCAAGATGGAGGAGAACTTCCGTCGCCGCTTCGAGGAGCGCTGACCCCTCGCATCCAGAGAAATTCACCGCCGTCCCGACATCGGGGCGGCGGTTTTTTCTGCCTTCCCCTCGGCCCCACTTTGACCCACCGGGTTCCGGATCTGCCCTGTTCCGGGTCCCCGTGCTCCGTGGTGGGCTGAGGGGACGGTGTCTGCGACGCGCCTGCCGGTTGACGTGCCCCACCTTCTTTTGTTCCTCTCACCTGCGAATCTGTGTGCCTGAGGTGCCGACAGGCCGTAAATGAGGGTTGTTGGTGGGGCAAAGTGGGGTATTGTGGGGCGCAGCGGTGGACATTGTCCAGCGTCAGAATTGAATCAGGTCAGGCAGATCCGTGGAGACGAGACGAGGAAGGTGGCCCGGGGATGTTTCTCGGTACCTACACTCCGAAGCTCGACGACAAGGGTCGACTGACACTACCGGCCAAATTCCGTGAGGAACTGGCCGGAGGGTTGATGGTCACGAAGGGGCAGGATCACAGTCTTGCGGTCTATCCCCGGGAGGAGTTCGCCGCCCGCATCCGGAAGGCTGCAGCGGTGTCCCGCACCAACCCGCAGGCTCGTGCCTTCATCCGCAATCTGGCTGCCAGTGCGGATGAACAGCGACCTGACGGCAACGGGCGCATCACCCTCTCCGCCGGGCACCGTGAGTATGCGGGCCTGACGAAGGAGTGTGTGGTCATCGGATCTGTGGATTTCCTCGAGATCTGGGATGCCGAATCCTGGGCCGCTTATCAGCGGGAGACAGAGGCCGCGTTCTCCGCGGCCGATGCGGAAGAGATCCTCAACGGACTGCTCTGACCCACGACGGTCGTCACGGGATGAGCGGGATGCGTGTAGGACTCTGCCCGAGGTGATGCTCTGGTGTACTTCCCCGACATCAGATGGACACATCGGGCAGGGCCCTGTACGCGTCCCGCTCTCCGGACACAGGACAAGATGATCAGGAAGGGGGCGCGGTCATGAGTGACATGAGCTTCAACATCGACGACAACCACGGCCACGTCCCGGTCCTCCGGGACCGCATGGCGGACCTGCTCGCGCCGGGCGTCGAGAAGCTCGGTGCCGCGGCGGTCATCGTCGACGGCACCCTCGGTGCCGGCGGCCACACGGAGCATTTCCTCCGTACCTTCCCCGAGGCGCACGTCATCGGCGTGGACCGTGACCCGGTCGCGCTGGCGGATGCCCGCGCCCGCCTCGCCCCCTTCGGGGACAGGTTCGTCGGCGTCCAGACCCGTTTCGACGGCATCGGTGAGGAGATCGAGGCGGGGGAGGGGCCGATCTTCGACCTGGCCCGTGAGCACGGCGTCGCCGGAGCGCTCTTCGACCTCGGTGTCTCCTCCATGCAGCTCGACCAGGTGGAGCGTGGTTTCGCGTACCGCACCGACGCGCCGCTGGACATGCGCATGGACCCGGGGCTGTCGAAGACCGCGGCGGATGTCCTCAACACGTACGGCCACGGCGAACTGGCGCGCATCCTCAAGACCTACGGTGATGAGCGTTTCGCGGGCAAGATCGCCTCGGCTGTGCTGCGGGAGCGGGAGAAGGAGCCCTTCACCACCTCCGCCCGCCTCGTCGACCTGCTCTACGCCACCATCCCCGCCGCCACCCGACGCACCGGTGGACACCCCGCCAAGCGCACCTTTCAGGCGCTGCGCGTCGAGGTCAACGCCGAGCTCGAGGCACTGGAGAACGTCATCCCCGTCATCGCCGGACTGCTGGCGGTCGGGGGCCGTGCCGTGTTCATGAGCTACCAGTCCCTGGAGGACCGCATCGTCAAGGCGGCCTTCGCGGAGATGACCGCATCGAAGACCCCGCCCGGCCTGCCGATGGACCTGCCGGGCACGGCGCCGCGTTTCGCCACCGTCACCCGTGGCGCGGAGAAGGCGACCGAAGCCGAGATCGAGGAGAACCCGCGTGCGGCCCCGGTGAGGGTCCGTGCCGTCGAGAAGCTCCCTGACCCGTTTGGAGACCGATCGTGAACCCGACCACCACCAGCAAGCAGCGCCGCATGGGGGCGAGCCGTGACTACAGCGTCGGGACCGCTCTCCTCGACCGGGAGCAGCGCACCCGTTCCTACACGCCGCCGGCGCAGACCCCGCTGCCGACGCGGCGCCGTCCCGTGCCCAACCGCCTGGGATCGCGGCAGGTCGTCTCGGTCCGGGGCCGGCGGGTCTCGGAGCTCAAGCAGACCTCGCTGCTGGCCAAGCTCATCAGCGTGTCCATCGTCCTGGCGATCGCCGGTGTGGCGGTGGCCATGTGGCTGGCGGGACTGGCGACGCAGCAGACCTTCCAGACGCAGCTCCTGCAGACACAGGACAAGCAGCTGTCGAATCAGCTGGAGACCCTCAACCGTGACCTGGAGAACGTCCGGTCCTCCGCGGAGATCGCACGACGGGCCGGCGAGCTCGGCCTGGTGCTGCCCGCGCAGCCCGGCATCCTGGCGGTGCAGGAGGACGGCGGGATCGTGGAGCAGCGCCCGGCGGACATCGCGACGAGCCCTATCATTGACGTCAACGGTGCCCCGGTCCGGCCGGGCCAGGCGTCCAGTGACCCGGAGGCGACCCACGAACTCGAGGACAACCTGGAGGCCGTGCCGCAGGGACACCAGCTCCGCTCACCGTATGATGCGCTCCCGGACCCTGTCGCCCCGGCGCCGGAGCGGGGAGTGCTCCCTTATGCCCCGAATGTGCCGGAGGCGGAACCAGAGAACATGAACGACAACTAGCAGGTGAGGACAGCCAGTGACACGACCGGGTACCGGTGGCGTGAGACGTGACGCGGGACGGGGAGACTCGTCCCGCCGTTCGTCATCCCGCCCCTACTCCGAGGCCCGGGTCACCAGGCCCCGCCGCGTCTCACCGCCCCAGCCCCAGGCGCGGCCGCAGCAGAAGCCCCGTCGCCAGCCGCAGGACCAGAAGTCCCTGATGGTGGCCCGCATGCGGGTGGTCCTCAGCGTCTTCCTCATCATCGCGGTCGTCCTCGTCGGACGTCTCGCCTGGGTGCAGGTGGTGTGGGGGCCGGAGCTGGCGGCGAAGGCGCAGGAGCAGCGTGCCCGCGTGTACGTCGACCCGGCCCGTCGCGGCGAGATCGTCGACCGGCGGGGCAACCAGCTGGCGTACACCATGCAGGCCCGCAGCCTCACGGTGTCCCCGCGGGTGCTGCGCGGTGAGCTGCGTCAGCAGCAGGACCTGGCGATGCGTATCGACGGCATGTCGCGCAGCGAGATCGACGCCCAGATTGACGGCCGCGTGGAGGATGTCCTCGTGCGGATGTCGGAGGAGATCCCCCGCATGATCGAGGACGCGGGGGCGATCACGGGTGAGGTGAAGTCGCAGGAGATCCTGGACAAGCTGCACGCGGAGACGAACTACGAGGTGCTGGTGCGCAACGTCGACCCGGACGTCGCCACGGAGATCGCCTCCACCTTCCACGGGGTGGCCGCCGACCACCAGGACATCCGCCAGTACCCCAACGGGGCGATCGCGGAGAACATCATCGGCAAGGTGTCGATGGACGGTCAGGGCCAGTTCGGTTTCGAGGCCTCCGGTGATGCGACGCTCTCGGGCATCAACGGCCGGTCCACGGAGGACGTCTCCACCGACGGGCAGGTCATCCCGGGCACGCTGCGTGACGTGGTGCCCGCCGTCGACGGCGCCTCCGTCGAGCTGACCCTCGACCTGGACCTGCAGACCTACGTCCAGCAGCTCCTCGAGCAGGCGAAGGCCAACTCGCAGGCGAAGTCCGCCGAGGCCGTCGTCCTGGACGTGGCCACCGGCAAGGTGCTGGCGATGGCGAACACCGACACCATCGACCCGAACGGCAACATCGAGCGTCAGCTGGAGCAGGGCAAGGACTTCGAGAACCAGACCATCTCCCACCCCTATGAGCCGGGTTCCGTCGCGAAGGTCATCACCGCTGCGGCGACCCTCGAGGAGGGCCTGACCACCCCGGACGAGGTCCACCAGGTGCCGGGTTCCATCCACATGGCGGGTGTGACCGTCGCGGACGCGTGGGACCACGGTCTCGTGCCGTACACCACGACCGGCATCTTCGGTAAGTCCTCGAACGTGGGCACGCTCATGCTCGCGGAGCGTCTCGGCGAGGACCGTTTCGCCGACTACCTCGACCGTTTCGGCATCGGCCGGCCGACGGGGGTGGAGCTGCCGAACGAGTCCGCCGGTCTGCTGCCGCCGCGTGAGCAGTGGTCGGGCGGCACCTTCGCCAACCTGCCCATCGGTCAGGGCATGTCCTTCACCACCCTGCAGATGGCGAGCATCTACCAGGCGCTGGCCAACCACGGTGAGCGGATCGAGCCGCGCATCATCGAGTCGGTCACAGGCCCGGACGGCAAGGTCACGGCGAGCACGGAACCGAAGCGGACCCAGGTGGTCAGCCCGCAGACGGCGGAGACGGTGGTCCAGATGTTCCGTTCCGTCATGCAGGCCGACCCGGGTGGTCTGCAGTCGGGTACCGGCGCCAACGGCGCGGTCCCCGGTTACCAGACCGCCGGCAAGACGGGCACCGCCCAGAAGGTCGACCCCCGGACGGGTGCGTACTCGAACTCGGACTACTGGATCACCTTCGCGGGCATCGCCCCGGCGGATGACCCCCGCTTCGTCGTCGCCGTCATGGTCGACGAGCCCCGCGCCGGAGTGGAGGCGGGGGGCGGCGGTGGCCAGTCCTCGGCGCCGTTGTTCCGGGACATCGCCTCGTGGCTGCTCAACCGGGACAACATCCCGGCGTCGCCGCCCATGGAGGACATGCTGATCCTCCACGCCCACTAGCGCCCCTCAGCGCCCACCATCCCAGCCCACCACGGAGGTCCATGATCATGGAGACAACAGTGACCACACTGTCCCACCTCGCCCGCATCGCCGGGGGAGAGCTGCACGGATCCGCGGATCCCGCCGTCACGTCGGTGGAGCTCGACTCCTCCCGCCTGGCGGATGAGGGTGCGCTCTTCGCGGCGGTCCCCGGCACGCGTCGGCACGGCGCGGAGTTCGCCGCGGGCACCCCGGCCGTCGCGATCCTCACCGACGCCGCCGGACGGGAGCTTCTCGACGCCGCCGGTGACACCCGCCCCGTCCTCCTCGTCGACGACGTCCGGGCGGTCCTCGGTGCGGTCGCCGCGGAGATCCACGGCCACCCCTCCGAGCGGCTGACGGTGCTCGGCATCACCGGCACCTCCGGCAAGACGACAACCAGCTACCTCCTCGAGCAGGGGCTCATGGCCGCCGGCCTCAAGGTCGGTCTCATCGGCACGACGGGCACGCGTATCGACGGCCGCCCCGTCCCCACCGACCTCACCACCCCCGAGGCGACCACCCTGCAGTCCCTGTTCGTGCGGATGCTCGCGGAGGGGGTGACGCACGTGGTCATGGAGGTCTCCTCCCACGCCCTGGAGCTGGGCCGGGTGGCTGGCACGCGTTTCGACGTCGCCGGCTTCACCAACCTCTCCCAGGACCACCTCGACTTCCACCCGACGATGGAGGAGTACTTCGAGGCCAAGGCCCGTTTCTTCGACCCGGCCTCGCCGCTGGTCGCGGAGAAGACGGTCGTGTGCGTCGACGACGAGTGGGGCCGGCGCATGGCCGACCGCGCCGCGGACCCGCTGACCGTGGCCACCCGCGGCGTTGAGGCCGACGTCACCGCCGTCCAGAGTGCGCTCACTCCCACCGGCGCCCAGGTCGTCCGCTTCACCCTGCCGGGGGAGAGCGTCGAGGCGGAGCTGCCGCTGCCGGGTGACTTCAACATCGCCAACGCCGCCCTGGCCACCGCCCTGGCGTGGAGCGTGGGCATCGACCCGCAGGCCTTCACGGCGGGCTTCGTCAACGTCGCCGTCCCCGGGCGCATGGAGCGTATCGACGAAGGCCAGGACTTCCTCGCCGTGGTCGACTACGCACACAAGCCCGCCGCGGTGGCGGCTGTCCTGGACACCCTGCGCACCCAGATCGATGGCCGCCTCGGCGTGGTCATCGGCGCCGGTGGTGACCGTGATGCCACCAAGCGCGCCCCGATGGGGGAGTTGTCCGCCCAGCGCGCCGACCTGGTGATCGTCACCGATGACAACCCCCGTTCCGAGGTGCCCGCCACCATCCGCGCCGCGGACCCGCTGACCGTGGCCACCCGCGGCGTTGAGGCCGACGTCACCGCCGTCCAGAGTGCGCTCACTCCCACCGGCGCCCAGGTCGTCCGCTTCACCCTGCC
>NZ_DUOE01000013.1 GCF_012838985.1 Corynebacterium sp.
ACGCCATCATGGAGTCCTCCGGCAACACCGCCGTCACCGTCGAGCGCCCCGCCGAGGATCTCACCGAGATCATGGAGCGCCTCGCAGCCGGCGAGCAGTAAGCCCCACCCCATGCCTACCCCGTCGCATTCCCGCGGCGGGGTTTAGCATTTAACTGACCAGTCCCCCTCCCAGAACGGCCCCCAGATCCCCGTGACCGAACCTGTGACCGCACCACCCACCCGGCCGCGTACCGGTACCCGCATCGAATTCCGCGATGTGACCAAGGTCTTCACCAACCAGCGGAAGACCGAGACCCGCGCCGTCGACGGCGTCACCCTCACCGTCGAACCCGGCGAGATCCTCGGCGTCATCGGCTACTCCGGCGCCGGCAAGTCGACGCTCGTCCGCCTCATCAACGGCCTGGACTCCACGACCTCCGGACAACTGCTTCTCGACGGCACCGACGTCGTCGGCCTCCCCGAGTCCCGGCTGCGTTCGATCCGCCGGGGCATCGGCATGATCTTCCAGCAGTTCAACCTCTTCCAGTCGCGCACGGCCGCCGGCAACATCGCCTACCCCCTGGAGCTGGCGGGCATGCCGCGCGCGGAGCGGAAGAAGCGGGTCGCCGAGCTCCTCGACTTCGTCGGACTGGGCGACAAGGGCGACAACTACCCCGAGCAGCTCTCCGGCGGGCAGAAGCAGCGCGTCGGCATCGCCCGCGCCCTGGCCACCAACCCGCGGCTCCTGCTCGCCGACGAGGCCACCTCGGCCCTCGACCCGGAGACCACCCAGGACGTCCTCGCCCTGCTCCGGGAGATCAACCGCGACCTGGGCATCACCATCGTCGTGATCACCCACGAGATGGACGTCGTGCGCTCCATCGCCGACAAGGTCGCCGTCATGGAGGCAGGCAGGGTTGTCGAGCACGGCAGTGTCTACGAGGTGTTCTCCCGCCCGCGGACCGCGGTGGCGCAGCGTTTCGTGTCCACCTCGCTGCGCAACACCCCTGACCAGGTCGAGGCGGAGGACCTGCTGGCCCATGAGGGCCGCCTGTTCACCATCACCCTGGCCGAGGACTCCGGCTTCTTCGCCGCGGCCGCCGCCGGCCGTGAGGAGGGGATGCTCATCAACATCGTCCACGGCGGTGTGACCACGCTGCAGCGCCAGTCCTTCGGCAGGATGACGGTCCGGGTGACGGGGCCGGACGCGGCCGTCGAGAAGTTCCGTGACACGCTGTCCCGCACCACCGACATCCAGGAGATCACGCGATGAACGAGACCATCCTCGCCGCCGACTGGGACCGCCTCGGCCCCACCTTCCTCGACGCCATCGGCGACACCCTCATCATGGTGTCCCTGACGATGGTGCTCGGCGGTCTCGGCGGCCTGCTCATCGGCCTGCTGCTCTACACCTCGCGTGCCGGGGGCATCCTGCAGTCGAAGCCGCTGTACTGGGCGCTGAACATCCTGGTGAACTTCGTCCGCCCGATCCCGTTCATCGTGCTCATCGCCATGCTCGCGCCGGTGACGGTCCAGTTCGTCGGCACCACCATCGGGCGTTCCGCGGCGATCTTCGTCATGTGCATCGCCGCCGCCTTCGCGGTGGCCCGCATCGTCGAGCAGAACCTCGTGGCCATCGACCCCGGCGTCATCGAGGCCGCCCGCGCGATGGGGGCCGGCCCCTGGCGGATCATCCGCACGGTCATCATCCCGGAGGCCCTCGGCCCGCTGGTCCTGGGGTACACGTTCATCTTCATCGCCGTGGTCGACATGTCCGCGATGGCCGGTTACATCGGCGGCGGCGGTCTGGGTGACTTCGCCATCGTCTACGGCTACCGCGCCTATGACCTGGAGGTCACGTACGCGGCGGTCATCGTCATCGTCATCATCGTGCAGATCGCGCAGCTGCTGGGCAACTGGCTCTCGCGCCGGCTCATGCGCCGTTAGACACCCCGCACACGGCCCCCGACCAGCGTTGGTCGGGGGCCGTGTCGTTTCCGGGGCCGGTGCCTCACCGCGTGGCTACCCTGGAGACATGAAGATCGCCGCCTTCGACATCGACGACACCCTGCTGTTCCCCCACGGCATCGCTGAGGAGGACATCGCCGCCATCCGGGCCTGGCAGGAGGCGGGGCACCTGGCGGTCGCGGCCACCGGCAAGTCGTTGTCCGCCCTCGGGAGCGCCCTGCAGCCCTACGACCTCACCTTCGACTACTCGGTGGCGTTCACCGGCGCCGGGGTCGCGGACCGGGAGGGGAACTACATCTTCTCCAGGGTGGTGCCCGTCGACAGCCTGCGTGAGATCCTCGTCCCGCTTCTCGACGACCCCTCCGTCGCCGTCTACGCCATGCCCCTCCACGGCCCGGACGCGCTGCTCTCCGCGGAGCCGGCGCGCTTCACCGGCACCATCCTGCAGGACTGGGTGCGGGTGGATTTCGCGGATCTCGACGCCGGGGACGTGGCCTGCCTGCCGGTGTGGGTGCCCAACGACCAGTCCCGTCAGCGGCAGCTGCGCGACGACATCCTGCGCGCCCACCCTGAGCTGGCGGTGCACATCCACCGGACGTTCCTGGACATCGTGCCGGCGGGCGTCGACAAGGCGACGGGTATGCAGGAGGTCTTCGCCCACCTCGGGCTGCCGCGTGAGGAGGTCCGGCTCTACACCTTCGGTGACTCCTGGAACGACCTGGCGCTGCACGCCATCGCGGACCGTTCCTACGCCTTCTCCTGGTCCCCCGACGAGGTGATGGACGCGGCGGACGAGGTCATCGAGTCCGTCGCCCCGGCGCTGCGCCGACTCACCTGACGTCGAGCTGTTCGCGGGCCTCCTCGAGCGCCTCGCGTCCCCCGGCGGCGTAGGCCTCCCAGTCGCGGCCGACACCGCCGGGTGTCCGCCACTCCTGCAGGAGCTTCTCGACGCTCCCCCGTTCCTCCCCTCCCCGCCGCAGTTCACGGGCGAGCGCCCCGAGGGAGGCCGTCGCCCCCTCGTGGTACTTGAAGGCGGGGAAACTGCGTCCGGCGCGCCCCATCGCGCAGGCGGAGGCGTTGCCGGACAGGTCGGCCATCGCTTCGGCGGCCTCCCGGCGACGCCCGATGACCCAGGTTGCGAAGTCGCTCATGCCCCCAGTTTGCCGGAAAGCCGGTCGAGGCGGTACTTGCTCTGCCCGTCGAGCCCGATGATGTCGACGATCTTGCCGCGGGCCTGGAATTTCTGCTGGATGGCGTCGAGGGTGGCCACGGTGGAGGCGTCCCAGATCTCCGCCTGCGACAGGTCGATGACGATGTGGCCGGCGTCGTCATGGTAGTCGAAGCGGTAGACGAGGTCGTTGGAGGAGGCGAAGAACAGCTGCCCGGTGACGCGGTAGGTGCGGATGTCGATCCGGCCGTCGTCGTCGATGTCCACCTCGGAGACCTTCTCGATCTCCACCATGTGCGCGACGCGGCGGGCGAACATGATCATGGCGGTGACCACGCCGAGGATGACGCCGACGGCGAGGTTGCCGGTGGCCAGCGTCGCGACGACCGTGACCGCCATGACGAGCGTCTCGCTGCGCGGCATGAGCCGCAGGGTGCGCGGGTGGACGGAGTGCCAGTCGATGGTGCCCAGCGCGACGAGCACCATGATCGCCACGAGCGCGGCCATCGGGATCATTCCGACGACATCCCCGAGGCCCACCACGAAGATGAGCAGGAAGACACCTGCGAGCAGCGTCGACAGGCGGGTGCGGGCCTGCGCCTCACGGACGTTGACCATGGTCTGGCCGATCATGGCGCAGCCGCCCATGCCGCCGAAGAAACCGGTGACCAGGTTGGCCACGCCCTGTCCCCAGCTCTCGCGGGTCTTGTCGGAGTGGACGTCGGTGATGTCGTCGACGAGCTTGGCGGTCAGGAGGGACTCCATCAGGCCGACCAGCGCCATGCCGAAGGCGTAGGGGGCGATGATCCGCAGGGTCTCCAGGGTGAGCGGGACATCCGGGAGGAACAGCTCCGGCAGGGAGGTCGGCAGTTCGCCCTGGTCGGCGACGTCGGGCACGTTCCACCCCATGATCAGCACCAGGCCGGTGAGCACGACGATGGTGACCAGCGGCGCCGGGATGACGGTGGTGATCCGCGGGAAGCCGAGCATGATGGCCACCCCCAGCGCGAACAGCGGGTACACCAGCCAGGGCACGTTCCACAGGTGCGTCAGCTGCGCCATGAACACGAGGATGCCCAGGGCGTTGACGAAGCCGGTCATCACCGAGCGCGGGATGAACCGCATGAGCTTCGCCACCCCGAGCACCGCCATCGCGATCTGGATGACGCCGGCGAGCAGCACCGTGGCGATGAAGTGGTCGTAGCCGTGGTCGCGCATCACCGGGGCGATGACCAGGGCCACGGCACCCGTCGCCGCGGAGATCATGGCGGGGCGCCCGCCGGTGAAGGCGATGGTGACGGCCATGGTCACGGAGGCGAACAGGCCCACGCGGGGGTCGACGCCCGCGAGGATGGAGAACGCGATCGCCTCGGGGATGAGTGCCAGGGCGACGACGAGGCCGCCGAGGACCTCGATGCGCAGGCGCGTGGCGGAGGAGAAGGCGTGGCGGAAGGAGGCGATGACGCCGGTGGGTGACACGTGAGGGGACTCCTGGGCTCAACGGTTACGGTGGGGAACAAGAGGTATCGGAAAAACGAAACCTACCGTAACGGTAGATTTGGCCGGGTTCAACTCGGGGAAGGGCAGTGACCATGGACGATGAGGGCATGAAGATCGGCGAGGTCGCCGAGAGAACCGGCCTGTCCATCCGTTCCCTGCGCCACTACGACGAGGTCGGCGTGGTCTCCCCCTCCGGCAAGACCCCCGGCGGTTTCCGCCTCTACTCCGAGCGCGACGTCGAACGCATCCTGCTCGTGCGCCGCATGAAGCCGCTGCAGTTCACGCTCGAGGAGATGAAGGAGTTCCTCGACGCCGCCGAGCACCCCGACTCCCCCGGCTCCCGCGCCACGATCGAGCGCGTGCACGAGGAGGCCCGCGGCCGCCTGGCGAAGCTGCGCCAGCGGGTGGGCTACGCCGAGGAGTTCCTCGGCATCATCGAGGAGCTGTAGGCCGGCCACCAGGGTATTCCAGTCCGGGCATACATCGGGTCGCGTCCCCGGCGCTCCCGTTGTATGCCCGAGCTGGAATACCCCGCTACTCGCGCTCGTCCCAGCCCAGGTCCGCCTGGTCCGCGGTGATGACGGTGGCCACCCACGCCTGGCCGGTCTTCGGCGCGTCACCGCACGAGGAGATCACCCCGGGAACCTCACGCTGCGCGAGCTGGACATGCCAGGAACGGCCGTCGGCGTGCACGATGACCACGCCGGATTCCGAGTCGTCGAGCACCGTCAGGCCACCGAAGTACAGGTCCTCCCCCGCCAGCAGCAGCTGCCGGGCGACAGCCAGCTCCGCGACCTGCCCGCGGGGCCGGTGCAGGCCACGCCCCCGGTTGCCAGGGTAGAAGTAGCGCCCCTGCAGAGCCGCCTTCACCAGCGAGTCACCGGCCTCCTCGTTGAGGCGGCCGAAGCTGTAGCCCCAGGGCATGAGCAGGATGGAGGGGGCGAAACGGTGGCCCTTGGTGTGCGAGGTCTCCCACACGATCCCGCCGGGGTGCCGCTCGGCGAGCGCCGCCGCCAGGGGGCGTCCCTTGAGGGCGCAGCACACGTCGCGCTTGCCGTGGGTGCACACGAGGACCAGCGGGTTGTCGACAGGTTCGGCGCCGTTACGGCCGGGGCCGGAGAGGTCGAGGTCGAGGATGGCCTCGGGGGCGTCGACAAGCAGCTTCTCGACGCGCCCCTCCTCCGCGAACACCAGGAACAGGTGGTGATTGTCGATGCGGCGGCCGTCGCGGCCGGGGTGGCGGATGAGCTGCAGGCCGGCGTCATCGCCGAGCTTGTCCCTCAGGCGGGCGGTGAGCTCCTCCCCGAAGACACCGCCGTCGAGGATGTCGCGGCTCCAGCCGTGCGGCCACTCGAGAATGACGTAGACACGTTCCTGTTTGGCGGAGCCGGGCAGCGGTTCGCCGGGGACGTCCGAGCAGCGCAGGGGGGCAACATCGGCAGCATCAGTCATGTGATCAAGCCTAGCGATCTGTTTCTAGCACAGTTCCCCACCCCCGCCCGGGCGACACCAGGGGTCGGTTTGCAACGATTTGTTCACGATCCGCCCGGAACCCCCTCACAGAGTTCATCAGGAGGGGTACCTGTGGCTACGGTTAATAACATGACTGACTCCCGGGCGCCGCTTCGCAGATCCTCGCAACGCCGCACGACCCTCGCCGCCATCCTGGCCGCGGGGTCTCTAGGTCTCGCAGCCTGCGGCACGGGGGCCGGCATGGAGTCGGGGGGCGCGGAGAACGCCGGCGGGGATGAGCGTTCACTGATCGAGACAATCACGGCCGCCACCCTCGGTGGCACGGGTAAGGCCGCCCCGCTCGGGGAGGGCGACGTCGCCCTCAAGACCGCCCGCCCGGCGGCCCCCTCCATGCTGCTCGTCGAGTCGGTGCGCGTGGCCGGACACGAGGGCTTCGACCGGGTCGTCTTCGACCTCGCCGGCGACGGGGAGCCCGGCTGGTTCATCGACTACACCACCAGCCCGAAGCAGCAGGGTTCCGGTAATCCGGTGGAGTTCCCGGGTTCGGTGGCCCTCAACGTCAACATCGACGGCACGGCCTACCCCTTCGAGCTGGGTCTGGAGGATCCGCGGATCGGCACGGTCGCGGGCTCCGGCAACATCACCCAGGTGCAGGCCGTGGGCACCTTCGAGGGCCGCTCCCAGTTCGTCATCGGACTGCGGGAGAAGCTGCCCTACTCCGTGTCTGTCCTGCATGATCCGCACCGCCTGGTCATCGACGTCCGCCACCGTTAGCGGTACCCGGCCTCGATCCGCCAGCCACCCCCGCTCAGCCACAGCAGCAGCCAGGCCCGGGGGTGTCGTTCGTTCCCGGCCTGCCCGACGACCTGCAGCCGCGCCACCTTCTGCGGTTCCGGCCCCCACCATCCGGTGTCGACGGGCCACGGCCCCGCCCACGCCGCCACCAGGTAACGCCGGCTGCCCCAGCCCAACGCATACGGCACGTCGCTGAGCAGCGCCTCCGCCGTCACCGTCACGTCCCGCGCCGCCCGGCTGAGCAGCCGCACCTGCGTCGCCGGGTGTGTGAGGTGGGCGGGCAGGGGCCCGGGGATGCGCCCCGGCCAGCTCCCCTGCTTCTCGACGTCCCCCTCCTCCCCGTACGGCACGAAGGCGATCCGTTCCGCCACTCCCCGGCCGCCGACCAGCCGCGGGGTGAGCACCTTGTCGATGCCCAGCGTCGACTGCACCCGGCCCGCGACCCGCCGGACCAGGGTGACGTCCCGGCTCTCTCCCCACCGGGCCCCGACGACATCCGGGGCCGCGGACTCCAGGGGCTCGAGGATGAGGGAGGAGATCGCCCCGGCCCCGCCGGTGGTGAGCCAGCCGTCGAGCTGCCAGCGCACCCGGTCCGCCGTGGCGGATTCGGTGAGCGCCTCGCGGGTGCGCCAGATCCGCTCCAGGCGGGTGCCGTCGGCCAGTTCCGCCAGCACGCGTAACCGCAGGCAGACCAGGCCTGCGGTGCGCAGCCGCTCATGGAGGACGGCGGCCAGCTGGCGGGCGGCGAAAGCTGCGGCATCCACCCGGTCGATGGGGTCCTCCGGGGTGACCGCCACCGAGAGGTCCGCGGCGGGCAGCTCCGGGGCCACGCGGCGGTCGGCGGCGGCGCGGGCGATGCGGTGGCAGCGCTCCCCCGCCACGCCG
>NZ_DUOE01000014.1 GCF_012838985.1 Corynebacterium sp.
CTGCCCGGTCGATCTCAGCGACGGTGCCACGCAGAGCACACAACTCAACACGCAACTCCCACTGGGACACCGCCGCGCCCTTCAACAACTTGCGGGTGTGCTTCTCGATGACGCGCAGCGCATCCAGGGAGAGATCCCCGGCCGCCGCCCGCGCGGCGGTCTGCAGCTTCCGGTGACGGGTCGGGCCGAAGTAGACGCCGGCGAGTTTCTCCCATGCTCCGGCGTCTTTGAAGCCCAGCGCGGACAGCGCTGCCACATCCACTGTGCCGGTGGTCAGGGCCTCCAGGACAGGGATGGCGCGCAGGGCCTCGAACGCGGTGAGCAGGTGCATGCCCCGGACGATAGACGGGGGTCACGGGGACGTCGAGAAGCAGAAACGCCGGCCTGTGGACAACCAGGAGTCATCCACAGAAACCGGCGTTCCGGTCGTTCGACCAGTTGACGGG
Organism: Corynebacterium sp.; assembly: GCF_012838985.1. GTDB lineage: Bacteria > Actinomycetota > Actinomycetes > Mycobacteriales > Mycobacteriaceae > Corynebacterium. The sequence continues at coordinate 447 of NZ_DUOE01000014.1, forward strand.
GCTAGAAGAATGTGGTCGTCCAGCCGAGCATGGAGCCGATCGTCTCCCAGCCGAGGACCGCGTCCACGGAGAGGGCGACGAAGACGAGCGCCAGGTAGTTGTTCGACAGGATGAACAGCTTCAGCGGCTTGACATCCTTGCCGGCCTTGACGCCGTTGTGCAGGACGATCGCCATGATGAGGAAGTACAGGCCACCGATGAGGGAACCGGCGAGGTAGATCCAGGAGGCGGCCGGCACCAGCAGCAGCGTCGTGACGACGGTGGCGACGGTGTACCAGACGATCTGGCGGGTGACCTGGACGGGCTTGCGCACGACGGGGAGCATCGGCACGCCGGCCTTCTCGTAGTCGGCGCGGTACTTCATGGCCAGGGCCCAGGTGTGGGGCGGGGTCCAGAAGAAGATGATCATGAACAGGACGATGGCCTGCCACCACTGGGCGGGGATGCCCTCGGGCATGTTGTCGGTGATGACGGCCCAGCCGACGAGCACCGGCATACAGCCGGCGGCGCCGCCCCAGATGATGTTCTGCCAGGTCCGGCGCTTGAGCCACTTGGTGTACACGTAGATGTAGAACCAGTTGGTCAGGATGATGAAGAAGGCCGCCAGCCAGGACTTGGTCAGCAGGCCCAGCCACAGCACGGAGATGATGAGCAGGGACCACGCGAAGATGGTGGCCTTCCTGTTCGTCACGGTGTGGCGGACCAGGGGGCGGGCGCGGGTGCGTCCCATCTTCTGGTCGATGTCCGAGTCGGCCACCATGTTGAAGGTGTTGGCCGCTGCGGCACCCATCCAGCCGCCGATGACGGTCAGCAGGATGAGGATGATGTTGTTCTCGCCGCGTTCCGCCTGCAGCATCGCAGGAATAGTGGCTACGAGGAGCAGCTCAATGACCCTCGGCTTCGTGAGCGCAATATAGGCCTTGATTGTCTCCAAGAGAAGGTTCCTCCAACGGCAGGTCAGGAAATGTAACCGGTCACGCGCACTTGTTGTCGCGTCTACCAGTACCGGTCGGACAGGACCGTCGAAAAGTTCCCGGCAGGTTCCGGACGACGTCCCGGTGCATATAGAATCCAGCCCCGTCATACTAGCGCCCGTACCGGTGCGCGGGACAATCCCCCGCCCCAAACCATCTATTTCAGCACAGTTGCGTGGGCCGCGGACCATGATCGCCAAACAAGTCACTAAGGTGGTGAGGTGACGTGGACCCCCGGTGCCGGGAACGGACGCATGCGCCTCCGCCCCGGCACCGGGTCACGGCCCACCTGAACTCCTTGACGATCAACTTGAAGTGAGGATCCATCGTGACCCTGTCGCCCGAACTGCAGGCCCTGACCGAGCGCCGCTACCCCGCCGACTGGACCGAGACCGACACCCGCGCCGTGGACACGGTCCGCATCCTGGCCGCTGACGCGGTGCAGAACTGTGGCTCCGGGCACCCGGGCACGGCCATGTCCCTGGCACCGCTCGCGTACACCCTGTACCAGCGCGTCCTGGACCATGACCCCAACGACACCGACTGGGTCGGTCGCGACCGCTTCGTGCTCTCCTGCGGCCACACCTCCCTCACCCAGTACATCCAGCTCTACCTCGGCGGCTTCGGCCTCGAGATGGACGACCTCAAGGCCCTGCGCACCTGGGACTCCCTGACCCCGGGCCACCCGGAGGTCGGCCACACCCGCGGCGTCGAGATCACCACCGGCCCGCTGGGCCAGGGTCTGGCCTCCGCGGTGGGCATGGCCATGGCCGCCCGTCGTGAGCGTGGCCTCTTCGACCCGGAGACCCCGGCCGGCGAGTCCCCCTTCGACCACTTCATCTACGTCATCGCCTCCGACGGCGACCTGCAGGAGGGCGTCACCGCCGAGGCCTGCTCCCTGGCCGGCACCCAGGAGCTGGGCAACCTCATCGTCTTCTGGGACGACAACCGCATCTCCATCGAGGACGACACCCAGATCGCCTTCACCGAGGACGTCGTCGCCCGTTACGAGTCCTACGGCTGGCAGACCATCGAGATCGAGGGTGGTGAGGACGTCGCCGCCATCGAGGCCGCCGTCGTCGCCGCCAAGGCCGAGACCACCCGCCCGACCTTCATCCGTGTGCGCACCGTCATCGCCCACCCGGCCCCCAACGCCCAGAACACCGGCGCCTCCCACGGCTCCGCCCTGGGCGCCGACGAGGTCGCCGCCACCAAGGAGATCCTCGGCTTCGACCCCGAGGTCCACTTCCACATTGACGACGAGGTCCTCGCCCACACCCGCCAGCTGCGGGAGCGGGGCGCCGAGAAGCACGCCGCGTGGCAGAAGAAGTTCGACGCCTGGGCCGAGGCCAACCCGGAGAACAAGGCCCTGTTCGACCGTGTCGTCGCCCGCCAGCTGCCGGAGGGCCTGGCCGAGTCCATGCCGACCTGGGAGGCCGGCGAGTCCGTCGCCACCCGTAAGGCCTCCGAGGCTGCCCTGCAGACCCTCGGTGCCGCCATGCCGGAGCTGTGGGGCGGTTCCGCCGACCTCGCCGGCTCCAACAACACCGTCATCAAGGGCTCCCCGTCCTTCGGCCCGAAGAAGATCTCCACCGACACCTGGTCCGCTGAGCCCTACGGCCGCAACCTGCACTTCGGTATCCGTGAGCACGCCATGGGTGCGATCCTCAACGGCATCGCCCTCCACGGCCCGACCCGCCCCTACGGCGGCACGTTCCTCATCTTCTCCGACTACATGCGTCCGTCCGTGCGCCTCGGCTCACTCATGGAGTCCGACGTGTACTACGTGTGGACCCACGACTCCATCGGCCTCGGCGAGGACGGCCCGACCCACCAGCCGGTGGAGACCCTGGCCGCACTGCGCGCCATCCCGGGCCTGTCCATCCTGCGTCCGGCCGACGCCAACGAGACCACCCAGGCCTGGGCCGCGGCTCTCGAGTACAAGGAGTCCCCGAAGGGCCTGGCCCTGACCCGCCAGAACATCCCGGTGCTCGAGGGCACGAAGGAGAAGGCCGCCGAGGGTGTGCGCCGCGGCGCCTACGTCCTGGTCGAGGGCTCCAAGGAGACCCCGGACGTCATCCTCCTGGCCACCGGTTCCGAGGTCCAGCTGGCCGTCGAGGCCGCGCAGACCCTCGAGTCCGAGGGTGTGGCCGCCCGCGTCGTCTCCATGCCGTGCATGGAGTGGTTCCTCGAGCAGGACGCCGCGTACATCGAGTCGGTCCTGCCGGCCGCCGTCACCGCGCGCGTCTCCGTGGAGGCCGGCATCGCCATGCCGTGGCACCGTTTCACCGGCACCACCGGCCGCAACGTGTCCCTGGAGCACTTCGGTGCCTCCGCACCGTTCGAGAAGCTCTTCGAGGAGTTCGGCATCACCGCCGACGCCGTCGTCGCAGCCGCCCACGAGTCCATCACCGCCAGCAAGTAAAGGACCCACCCATGACCCACATCGACGAGCTCGCCGCGCTGGGTACCTCCACCTGGCTCGACGACCTGTCCCGTGACCGCATCACCTCCGGCAACCTGGCCGAGCTGATCGAGTCGAAGTCCATCGTCGGCGTCACCACCAACCCGGCGATCTTCGCTGCCGCCATGACCAAGGGCGACTCCTACGACGCCCAGATCGCGGAGCTCAAGGAGTCCGGCGCCGCCGTGGACGAGGCCGTCTACGCCATGTCCGTCGACGACGTCCGTGACGCCTGCGACATCCTCCTGCCCGTGTACGAGCGCACCGGCGGGCAGGACGGCCGCGTGTCCATCGAGGTGGACCCGCGTATCTCCGCCGACCACGACGCCACCATCGCGCAGGCCCGCGAGCTGTGGAACAAGGTCGACCGCCCGAACGTGATGATCAAGATCCCGGCCACCCCGGAGTCCATCCCGGCGATCACCGACGCCCTGGCGGAGGGCATCTCCGTCAACGTCACCCTCATCTTCTCGGTCGCGCGCTACCGCGAGGTCATCGCCGCGTACCGCGAGGGTGTGCAGAAGGCCGCCGAGAACGGTCTCGACGTGTCGCAGATCCACTCGGTCGCGTCCTTCTTCGTCTCGCGTCTCGACGTCGAGGTCGACCGCCGCCTCGAGGAGATCGGCACCGAGGAGGCGCTCGCCCTGCGCGGCAAGGCCGGTGTGGCCAATGCTCAGCGCGCCTACGCCGTGTTCCAGGAGATCGGCCGCAAGGACCTGCCGGAGGGCGCCAACGTGCAGCGTCCCCTGTGGGCCTCCACCGGTGTGAAGAACCCGGACTACCCGGCGACCCTCTACGTCACCGAGCTGGCCGGCCCGGAGACCGTCAACACCATGCCGGAGCCGACCATCGACGCCGTGCTCGAGCAGGGTGGCCTCCACGGCGACACCCTGAGCGGCACCGCCGAGGAGGCGCAGGCCGTGTTCGAGCAGCTGGTGGCCGTCGGCATCGACATGGAGGACGTGTTCGCGGTGCTGGAGCGGGAGGGCGTCGAGAAGTTCGTCGCCTCCTGGACCGAGCTGCTGGACTCCATGGAAGCCCGACTGCGCTAGCAGTCCCCTCCCCCGACAGGAAAGGACCAAGCGCATGCCTCTGCCCGTGAACGGCACCGACGCCTGGATCAACCCGCTGCGGAACACCGCCGACAAGCGGCTGCCCCGCATCGCCGGACCCTCCGGCATGGTGATCTTCGGTGTGACCGGTGACCTGGCCCGCAAGAAGCTCCTCCCGGCCATCTATGACCTGGCCAACCGCGGACTCCTGCCGGCCGGTTTCACCCTCATCGGTTTCGGCCGACGCTCCTGGAGCAAACCCGAGTTCGAGGAGTACGTGCGGGAGGCCGTCGAGACCGGCGCCCGCACCGAGTTCCGCGAACACGTGTGGGAGCGTCTGGCCGAGGGCATGCACTTCGTCGAGGGTAACTTCGACGACGAGGGTTTCGACCGTCTCGCGACCACCCTCGCCGAGATGGACACCACCCGCGGCACGGCGGGCAACTGGGCCTTCTACCTGTCGGTCCCCCCGGACTTCTTCACCGCCGTCTGCCACCAGCTAGAGCGTTCCGGCCTGGCGGAGTCGGCGCCGGAGGCGTGGCGCCGCGTGGTCATCGAGAAGCCCTTCGGGCACGACCAGGAGAGCGCGCGCGAGCTCAACCGGGTGGTCAACGCCGTCTTCCCGGAGGACTCGGTGTTCCGCATCGACCACTACCTGGGCAAGGAGACGGTGCAGAACATCCTGGCGCTGCGCTTCGCCAACCAGCTCTTCGACCCGATCTGGAACGCGCACTACGTCGACCATGTGCAGATCACCATGGCCGAGGACATCGGCCTGGGTGGTCGCGCCGGCTACTACGACGGCATCGGCGCCGCCCGGGACGTCATGCAGAATCACCTCCTCCAGCTCCTGGCCCTGGTGGCCATGGAGGAGCCCATCGCCTTCGACCCGGCCGAGCTGCAGGCCGAGAAGGTCAAGGTCCTGCGCGCGACCAACCCTGTCCACCCCCTGAACAAGACGACCGCCCGCGGCCAGTACGCGGCCGGCTGGCAGGGCTCGCACAAGGTGCGGGGTCTGCGCGAGGAGGAGGGCTTCGACCCGGAGTCCACCACCGAGACCTACGCCGCGTGCACCCTGGAGATCAACTCCCGCCGCTGGGCGGGCGTGCCCTTCTACCTGCGCACCGGCAAGCGCCTGGGCCGCCGCGTCACGGAGATCGCCCTCGTGTTCAAGGAGGCGCCGCACCAGCCCTTCCTCGAGGGGCAGACCTCCTCGCTGGGGCAGAACGCGATCGTCATCCGCGTCCAGCCCGACGAGGGTGTGCTCATGCGCTTCGGTTCCAAGGTCCCCGGCTCCGCCATGGAGGTCCGCGACGTCAACATGGACTTCTCCTACGCGGAGGCCTTCACCGAGGCGTCCCCCGAGGCCTATGAGCGACTCATCCTCGACGCGCTTCTCGACGAGTCCTCGCTCTTCCCCACCAACGAGGAGGTGGAGCTGTCCTGGGCGATCCTCGACCCGATCCTCGAGTTCTGGGCGGAGAAGGGGCAGCCCGAGGAGTACGAGTCCGGCACCTGGGGCCCCGCCTCCGCCGACCGCATGCTCGAACGCACCGGCCGCGCCTGGCGCCGCCCCTAACCTGGAAGGGATCAGACGTGAAGATCGAACTGCCGGACACCGACACCCGGAACATCGCCGCCAGCCTCCTCGAGGCGCGGGAGAACAACTCCCAGACCACCGGGCGTGTGCTCACCCTCATCGTCATCGCCGCCCTCGACGACGACGTCGACCACATCATCTCCGTCACCCGCGACGCCTCCCACGAGCACCCCGCCCGTGTGCTGGTGCTGCTCACCGGCCGGGAGGACGCCGATTCGCGTCTCGACGCCGAGGTGCGCGTCGGCGGCCACGCCGGCGCCTCGGAGATGGTCATCATGCGCATCACCGGTGAGATGGTCAACCACCTCGCCGCGGTGGTCACCCCCCTGCTGCTGCCGGACACCCCGGTCGTGGCGTGGTGGCCGACCACCGCCCCCGCCAACCCGTCCGAGCATCCGCTGGGCCGTCTGGCGCAGCGCCGCATCACCAACGCGGACCACCCGGACAGTGACGCGATCCTCGGGCGGATGCGTGCCTCCTACGCCCCCGGCGACTCGGACATGGTGTGGTCGAAGATCACCGCCTGGCGCGGGATCGTCGCCTCCTCCCTGGACCGTCACCCGCACGAGGACGTGGAGGCCGCCGTGCTCACGGGACCGGCGAATGAGCCGCAGATCGACATCGCCGCCGGCTGGCTCGCCGACCGCCTCGGCGTCCCGGTCTCCCGTGAGGTGTGTGCACCGGGTGACGACGCCCGCCTGTTCCCCATCCGTCGTCTCACCTTCGAACGGGCCTCCGGCCCGGTCCGTATCGAGGTCCTCGACCACCGCACCGTGTGCGTCGGTCTGCCCGGCCGCCCGGAGTCGCTCGTCGCGATGAACGAGCGTTCCGACGCCGACTGCCTCTCCGAGGAGCTCCGACACCTCGACCCCGATCTCGCCTACGCCAACGCTCTGCGCGGACTCACCCGCGTGAAAGGAATCAATGGTCACTCTCCGTCGTCCTGACACCCTGTCCACCCTGCTCGACCAGGCCGCCACGTCGCTCATCGACGTCGTCGCCGCCCTCCAGGCCACCGGGGGCGGTGTCCACGCCGACGGTGTGGCCCGCCTGGTGCTCACCGGCGGGGGTGCCGGCATCGGCCTGCTGGAGCGCGTCCGTGAACTCGAGGACGCCGACTCCCGCATCGACTGGTCCCGCGTCCACGTCTTCTTCGGCGATGAGCGCAACGTGCCGGTCAGCGACCCGGAGTCCAACGAGGGCCAGGCCCGCGACGCCCTGCTCAGCCACGTCGACATCCCCGAGGCCAACATCCACGGATTCGGCGTCGACGGCGGGGACATGGAGCAGCAGGCCCGCGACTACGAGGCGAGGATCACCGAGGTCGCACCGGAGGGCTTCGACATCCACCTGCTCGGCATGGGCCACGAGGGGCACATCAACTCCCTGTTCCCCCACACCGACGCCGTGCGTGAGTCAGAGCGCCTCGTCATCGCCGTGACCGACTCCCCCAAGCCGCCCGCCGACCGCGTCACCCTCACCCTCCCGGCCGTGCGCCGTGCGGAGCAGGTGTGGCTGCTGGTCTCCGGGGAGAACAAGGCCGAGGCCGCCGCGCAGATCGTGGCACGCGCCAACCCGGAGGACTGGCCCGCCGCCGGCGCCGAGGGCACCGAGGACACCGTCCTCTACCTCACCGACGACGCTGCTACAGCTCTCTGATCACCCGCTGGTGCCGCCGGTCGGGCACCAGCCGCCACATCGGCGCGGGCCTGCGCCGTCGACAGCCAATCGTCGACAAGATCACCGGTGAGCGTGGACAGGGAACGCACCATGTCCATGCCCGCCCATAAAACGCGACGACGCCCCCGAAGGGGCGTCGATGAGCGGCGGAGCCTAGCCGCCGAAGGCCTGGATGAGGTTGAGTGCCACGATGCAGGCGATCCAGATGACGGCCATGAGGATGGTGTAGCGGTCGAGGTTCTTCTCGACGACCGTCGAACCGGAGAGGTTCGACTGCACGCCGCCGCCGAAGAGGCTCGACAGGCCGCCGCCCTTACCCTTGTGCAGCAGAACGAACACCGTCATGAGCACGGCGGTGAGCACGAGGATGATCTGGAGTGCGAGGGTCATGAAGGTCCTTTGCGGGAATGGGGCGGGAAACTCCGGCTCAGTCTACACCAGGCCTAGCCGGAGTTGCGCAGTGCGGTGGCGAGTCCGTTCATCGTCAGCTGGATGCCGCGGGACACGGCCCGTCGGGCGTCGCCGGCACGGTGACGGCGCAGCAGTTCCAGCTGGATGATGTTCAGCGGCAGCAGGTACGGGAAGCGCCTGCGCACCGACCGCGCCAGCGCCGGGTTATCGGCGAGCAGCTCGGCGCTGCCGGTGACGGTGCTGAACATCTCGCGGGTGAGCTCGAACTCCTGCGTGATGACGCCGTGGACACGCTCGGCGACCTCCCGGTCGTCGATGAGCCGGGCGTAGAGCTCCGCGAGGTCCATGCCTGCCTTCGCCATCACCTGCGCCATGTTCGACATGATCGAGGTGAAGAAGGGCCAGGACTGGTAGAGGTCACGCAGCTCGGCGATGCGCTCCTCCCGGTCCTCCCCCTCCCCGATCCACTCCTGCAGGGCGGTGCCCACGCCGAACCAGCCCGGCAGCAGGACACGCGACTGGGACCAGGCGAGCACCCACGGGATGGCGCGGAGATCGTCGACGCCCTTGGTCTGCTTGCGGGCGGTCGGGCGGGAGCCGATGTTGAGGGATCCGATCTCGTCGAGCGGGGTGGACTGGGTGAAGTACGGGATGAAGCCCGGGTCCTCGTGGACGAGCTCCGAGTACTTGCGGCGGGAGATCGCCGCCAGCTCGCTCATGATCTGCGTGGCGCGGGCGCGGTCCTCCAGGTCGTCGACGGTGAGCAGGCTGGCCTCGAGCGTCGCGGAGACCAGGGCCTCCAGGTTGCGGCGGGCCGCCCGCGGGGAGCCGTACTTCGCGGAGATGATCTCGCCCTGCTCGGTGATGCGCACGGACCCGTCGACCGCGCCCTGCGGCTGCGCCAGGAGCGCGTCATAGGAGGGACCACCGCCACGGCCGACGGTGCCGCCCCGGCCGTGGAAGAGACGCAGGCGCACGCCGTACTCGCGGCCGACCTTGACCAGGTCGGTCTCGGCGTCGTAAAGCGCCCAATTGGCGGCGAAGTAGCCGCCGTCCTTGTTGGAGTCCGAGTACCCGAGCATGACCTCCTGGATGTTGCCGCGCTGGGCGAGGTAGGACCGGTAGATCGGCAGATCCCACAGCTGACGGAGGATGCCGGCGCCGGCCTGGAGATCGTCGATCGTCTCGAAGAGGGGGACGATGTCGATGCTGCCGGTCGGGCCCTGGCCGTTGGCCTGGATGAGGCCGACCTCCTTGAGCAGGACCATCGGCTCGAGGATGTCGCTGACCGACTGCGCCATGGAGATGATCTGGTGCGGGATCATCTGCTCACCGAAACGGGCCACGGAGTCGGCGGCCTGCGAGATGAGGTCCAGCTCGCGCTGCGTCGGCTCGGAGAAGCCCCGGTAGCCGCGCGGCACGAGGGGCCGCGGGGTCTGCAGCTCGCGGGTGAGCAGCTCGATCTTCTCCTCCTCCCGCAGCGCGTCGTAATTGGGGTGGACGTGCGCGGTGGCGAAGACCTCGGTGAGCACGTTCTCGAAGGACTCGGAGTTCTGCCGCAGGTCGATCGAGTACAGGTGGAAACCGAAGGAGGCGACGGCCGCCCGGATGGTGCTGAGACGGTCGTCGGCGATGATCTCGTCGTGGGAGGCACGCAGTGAGGCGTCGATGGTGGTGAGGTCCGCCTCGAACTCCTCCGGGGAGCCGTAGGGCTCGTGCTCACGGTGCCAGACACCCTCGACGGCGTCCTCGCCGATGAGGGCCGCCGTGGTGGCGAGGATGCGGCCGCGGACCCCGTGGACGGCGCGGCGGTAGGGCTCGTCGACGCGCGAGGGGACGTCGTTGTGGCCCCTGCCGGCGAGGGCGACGAGCTCCACGGTGACCGACGTCATCCGGTCGGAGAGGCTCAGCTCGCTCTCGAGGGCGTGGAGCTGCTGGGCGTAGTACTTGAGGACGGTCTGGGAGGCGCGTCGGGAAGCGTAGTCCAGGGTGTGCGCGGTGACGAAGGGGTTGCCGTCGTGGTCGCCGCCGATCCAGGAGCCCGGGCGGACGATCGCCTGGCCGGCGCTGCCCCGCAGGTCGGCCCCGAAACGATCGGTCAGGGTGTCCACGACATGCCGGTTGAGGGCCGGGATCTCCCTGAGCAGGGAGAGCGTGTAGTAGCGCAGGCCGACCTCGATCTCATCCTCGATGCGGGGGCGGGCCTGGCGGATGAGCGCGGTCTGCCACAGGATGGTCATCCGGCGGCGGATGTTGCGCTCGATGTCCGCGAGGCGGGCCTCGGTGCGGGCGTTCGGCTCCGCCTCCTCGACGGCGTGACGCTGCAGCATGAGCTCGGTGATGTGCTTCTGCGCGTCGAAGACGGTGCGGCGGCGGGTCTCCGTCGGGTGGGCCGTGAGCACCGGCGCCACCAGGCCGGCGGACAGGGACTTCTCGATGTCCGCCGCGCGGACGTCGGCCTCCGTGAACTTCTCCCACGTGGCGTGGAGGGTGGAGTCGGGGGCGCCACCCTCGTCGAGGATGCGCTCCCGGTGGAAGTCGTCGTGGATGTCCTCCGCGAGGTTGGCCATGAGGGCGAAGTGGCTGAACGCCCGGATCACCGGGGTCGCGCGTTCCGGCTCGATGTTGCGGAACAGGTCGACGAGGACCTCCAGCGAGGCGTTGCCCTTGGCCACCTGGAAGGCCTGCTGACGGGCGTGCTCGACGAGGTTGAACACCTCCTCGCCCTCCTGTTCCGCGATCACCTGGCCGAGGATGCGGCCGAGGTAGCGGATGTCTTCCTGCAGATGGTCACGGACGGTCATGGAGTGTCTCCCTGTGCGTGCTCGAAGAAGGCGGGGTGGTGATATGAGGTTCGCCTCACCATCATGGCGTATTTGGCGGCCCGCCGTGCGACATTGGTGATGTGTACCACATTTACATTCCGGGGCCGGAAGCGCGCCCACCCCTGACATGACACCGGCCCCGTGCACGGGTGCAGGGGGCCGGTGGGTCAGGGGCTGCTAGACGACGGACGCCGCGGCGGCAGCCAGCTTGGCGAACTCCTCGCCGTCGAGCGAGGCGCCACCGACGAGACCACCGTCGACGTCGGGCTGACCGACGATCTCGGCGACCGAGTCGGTCTTGACGGAACCGCCGTAGAGGATACGGATGCCGTCGGCGACCTCATCGCCGGCCAGCTCACGGACGAGACCGCGGATCGCCGCGCAGACCTCCTGGGCGTCGGCCGCGGAGGCGACCTTGCCGGTGCCGATGGCCCAGACGGGCTCGTAGGCGATGACGGTGTTGCCCAGATCCTCGGCGGACAGGCCGGCCAGGGAGTCACGGGTCTGCTTCACGACGTACTCGACGTGGGTGCCCGCCTCGCGGATCTCCAGCGGCTCACCGACGCACACGATCGGGCTCATGCCGTGCTTGAGGGCGGCGGCGGCCTTCGCGGCGACCAGCTCGTCGGACTCGTTGTGGTACTCGCGGCGCTCGGAGTGGCCGACGACGACCCAGGTGCAGCCGAGCTTGGCCAGCATCTGGGCGGAGACCTCACCGGTGTAGGCACCGGACTCGTGCCGGGAGACGTCCTGGGCACCGTAGGTGATCTTCAGCTTGTCCCCGTCGACGAGGGTCTGCACGGAGCGCAGGTCGGTGAACGGGACGGTGACGGCGACGTCGACCTTCTCGTAGTACTCCTTCGGCAGGGCGAAGTCGAGCTTCTGCACGGTGGCGATGGCCTGGTGGTGGTCCAGGTTCATCTTCCAGTTACCGGCGATGAGGGGGGTGCGTGCCATGGGTGAGGCACTCCTTTCAGACAGGGTGGTGGGTACTCAGCGGTCCAGGACGGAGACGCCCGGGAGCTCCTTGCCCTCGAGGAACTCGAGGGAGGCACCGCCACCGGTGGAGATGTGGGAGAAGCCGTCCTCGTTCAGGCCGAGCACGCGGACGGAGGCTGCGGAGTCGCCGCCACCGACGACGGAGAAGGAGCCGTTGTTCGCGGTGGCGTCGATGATGGCCTGCGCGACACCCTCGGTGCCCTTGGAGAACGGGGCCATCTCGAACACGCCCATCGGGCCGTTCCAGAAGACGGTCTTGGAGGAGGCGAGGACGTCGGCGAACTTCTTGACGGACTCCGGGCCGATGTCCGGGGACAGCCAGCCCTCCGGGATGCCGTCGAGCTCGACGACCTTGTGCTCGGAGTCGGCGGAGAACTCGGCGGCGGCCACGAGGTCGACCGGGAGGACGATCTTGTCGCCGAAGCGCTCGAGGAGGTCCTTGCAGGTGTCGATCATCTCGTCCTGCAGCAGGGACTTCTGGGTGTCGTAGCCCTGTGCCTTGAGGAACGTGTAGCACATGCCGCCGCCGATGATGATCTTGTCGGCCTTGCCGGCGAGAGCCTCGATGACGCCCAGCTTGTCGGAGACCTTGGAGCCGCCGAGGACGACGACGTAGGGGGACTCCGGGTTGGTGGCGGTCTTCTCCAGGACGGAGATCTCCTTCTCCACCAGGTTGCCGGCGTAGGCCGGGAGACGCTTGGCGACGTCGTAGACGGAGGCCTGCGCACGGTGGACGACACCGAAGCCGTCGGAGACGAAGGCACCGTTGTCGGCGGCCAGGGCGGCGAGCTCGTCGGCGAAGGCACCGCGCTCGGCCTCGTCCTTGGAGGTCTCGCGGGCGTCGAAACGCACGTTCTCCAGCAGGAGGACGTCGCCCTCGGTCAGGCCGTTGGCACGCTCGTGGGCGTCCTCACCGGTGACGTCGCCGGCGAGGGCGACGTACTGGCCGAGAGCCTCGGAGAGGGCCTCGGCGACCGGGGCCAGGGAGAACTTCGGGTTGGGCTCGCCCTTCGGACGGCCGAGGTGGGCCATGACGATGACCTTGGCGCCACCCTCGACGAGTGCCTGCAGGGTGGGCAGGGAGGCGGTGATGCGGCCCGCGTCGGTGATCTCACCGGCGTCGTTGAGCGGGACGTTGAAGTCGGAGCGGACGAGGATGTGGCGGCCGTCGACGCCCTCGTCGAGCAGGTCCTGCAGAGTCTTCACGGTCATGGCTGTCTCCTTGACTTTGTCTTCAGATGAAAAAGAGGCGGCTGATGAGGGTGTGGATAGCCCAGAGGCCCGACGTGTGCCGAGGCACACCCCGGGCCGCAGGGGCGCACTCCCCCGGTCTCAGCCGGAGGCCGGGAGGGTGCGGGGTCGCTGTCCTAGAGCTTGGAGGCGACCAGCTCGGTCAGACGCAGGAGCTGGCAGGTGTAGCCCCACTCGTTGTCGTACCAGGAGACGACCTTGACCTGGTCACCGATGACCTTGGTCAGGCCGGCGTCGAAGATGGAGCCGTGCGGATCGGTGATGATGTCGGTGGAGACGATCGGATCCTCGGTGTAGGCCAGGGTCTCACCGAACTCGCCCTGCGCGGCCTCCTTGATGAAGGCGTTGACCTCCTCGACGGAGGTCTCGCGGGAGGCGGTGAAGGTGAGGTCGGTGGCGGAGCCGGTGATGGTCGGGACGCGCAGTGCGTAGCCGTCCAGCTTGCCCTTCAGCTCCGGCAGGACCAGCGAGACGGCCTTGGCGGCACCGGTGGAGGTGGGCACGATGTTGACGGCGGCGGCGCGGGCGCGACGCAGGTCCTTGTGCGGGGCGTCGTGCAGACGCTGGTCACCGGTGTAGGCGTGGATGGTGGTCATCAGGCCGCGCTCGATGCCGAGCTTGTCGTTGAGGACCTTGGCCATCGGGGCCAGGCAGTTGGTGGTGCAGGATGCGGCGGAGATGACGTTGTGGTTCTCCGGGTCGTAGTCCTGGTGGTTGACGCCGTAGACGAAGGTGGCGTCCTCGTTCTTCGCCGGGGCGGAGATGATGACCTTCTTGGCGCCGGCCTCGATGTGGGCCTTGGCTGCCTCGGCGTCGGTGAAGAAGCCGGTGGACTCGATGACGATGTCCACGTTGTGGGCGGCCCAGTCCAGGTTCTTCGGGTCGCGCTCGGCGGAGACCGCGATGGTCTTGCCGTCGTAGGTGATGGAGTCGTCGTCGAACGACACCTCGCCCGGCAGCTTGCCGAGGATGGAGTCGTACTTCAGGAGGGTCGACAGCGTCTTGTTGTCGGTGAGGTCGTTGACGGCGACGATCTCGATGGCCTCGCTGCGCTCCAGGACTGCGCGGTAGAAGTTACGGCCGATACGGCCGAAGCCGTTGATGCCAACGCGGATGGTCACAATTTTCTCCTCGGGTTTGAGTACACGTGTCCGGATGTGACCGCACTGTCCGTCGTATTGACTGTCGTTCACGGCCCATCAAGGCACAGTTTAGCGACACTCACCCCGCTCCGCAGCGATGATTCAGACATTTTCGGACATCCGGGTGTTTCCGATTATGTCCGGGCTCACATCGGGCCCTCCACTACTTCCCGAAAGTCGTTGTCAACGGGGAGTATCCGCCTGCAGCGCAGCGGACGAGGCGCTGCAGGCAGCCGAAAGATATCGGTCACACATGCCCGATTCACCCCCGAATGGAACACTCCGGAGGCCCTCCCCCGGTCGGATGCCCGTCTAGGCGCCGTCGAGAAGATCCTCGGTGACCGCCTCATTGGTGTCCGGGACGCCCAGTTCCTCGGCCCGCTTGTCCGCCATGGACAGCAGACGGCGGATACGGCCGGCGACCGCGTCCTTGGTCATCTGCGGATCGGCGAGACGGCCCAGCTCCTCCAGCGAGGCCTGCCGGTGCTGGACACGCAGCTGCCCCGCCTCGGCGAGATGCTCCGGGACGTCATCCCCGAGGATATGCATCGCCCGCTCCACGCGAGCGGCAGCCGCCACGGCGGCCCGGGCGGATCGCCGCAGGTTCGCGTCGTCGAAATTGGCCAGGCGGTTCGCGGTGGAGCGGACCTCGCGGCGCAGCCGCTTGTCCTCCCACTCCAGGCGGATCTGCTGCGCCCCCATGCGGGTGAGCAGCGCCCCGATCGCGTCGCCGTCACGGATGATGACGCGGTCCGTCCCGCGGGTCTCCCGGGTCTTCGCGGTGATACCCAGGCGGCGGGCCGCACCGACGAGCGCGAGGGCGGCCTCCTGGCAGGGGCACGTGACCTCCAGCGCGGAGGAACGGCCCGGCTCCGTGAGGGAGCCCTGCGCGAGGAACGCACCCCGCCACGCGGCCTCGTTGTCGGCGACGGTGCCACTGATCACCTGCGGCGGCAGGCCGACCACGGCGTGCCCGGAACGGGTGATCAGTCCGAGACGGCGCACGAGGTCCTCGGTGCCCTCGGTGATGCGCAGCAGGTGACGGGCGTTCTTCGCCGCTCCCCCGGCGCTGATGCGGTGTTCATGCACCTCCACGCCGTAGAGCTCGGTGAGGGAGTCCGCCAGCCGGCGGGCGACGTCGGCGGAGTCGAACTCCGCCTCCATCACGAGACTGCCGGCGATGATCTGCATCTGGCCCGCGAATCGCAGGAGTGCCGCCGCCTCCGCAGCGCGCGCCGACTGACGCGGAACCGCCACCCGTGCGAGTTCGTCCTTGACCCTTGCTGTCAATGCCACAGCCTCGACTGCCTTTCTCTTGTCCGGCCCTGATGGTCCGGTCCAGTGTAGACAACGGCCTCGGCCGGGTCTGCGTCCCCTCGGCGGGAGTCAGTCGCGGGAGTCCGTGAACAGGGAGGCGAAGGCGCGGGAGAGCTTGACCGGATCGTGGATGTTCAGGCGCCGTCCGTCGGTGTCGACGGTGCCGAGATCCTCGAAGACGACCTCCGCCCCCAGGACCGCGGCCGCCCGGGCGAGGTAGGCCCGTTCGGCACCGGTGGGGATGGCCTCACTGTCGACGAGCACCCGGTCGATCCGCAGCATCGGGGCGTGCTGGCTGAGCATGTGGATGTGCCGCTCGGAGGAGAAGCCCTGGGTCTCCCCCGGCTCCGCCGAGAGGTTGAGCACGACGACCTTGAGTGCCTCCGTCTCGTTGAGCGCGTCGACGATGCCGGGCACCAGCAGGTGCGGGATGACCGAGGAGAACCAGGAGCCGGGGCCCAGGGTGACCAGGCTGGCGTCACGGATCGCCTCGACGGCCAGGGGACTCGGCTCCGGGTGCTCGGGGATGAGGCGGACCCTCCGCACGGTACCCGGGGTCGTCGCCACGGCGACCTGCCCCCGCACGGGGCGGATGACGCGGGGATCCTCGTCGAGTCCCGCGACCTCCGCCTCGATCTCGAGGGGCTGGTTGCACACGGGCAGCACGCGGCCGTGGGAGCGGGTCAGTTCGCCGACCTTGTCCAGGGCGGCCTGCTCACTGCCCAGGACCTCGGCGAGACCGGCGATGAGGAGATTACCCACCGCGTGCCCGGCCAGAGCCCCGGTCCCGCCGAAGCGGTGCTGGAGGGCCCGGGTCCACAGACTCGAATCCGCGTCGTCGCTGGCCAGGGCAGCCAGGGCCATCCGGAGGTCGCCGGGCGGGATGATGTCCATCTCGCGGCGTAGGCGCCCCGAGGAGCCGCCGTCGTCGGCGACCGTGACGACGGCCGTGATCGACTCGGGTTCACTCAGACGTGCGGCGACCAGGGTCTGGAACAGGCCGTGCCCGCCCCCCAGTGAGGTGATGTGCATGTGGTGCTCCTGGGTCGGGTCAGTCGCGGGCGATGTCGCGGTGGAAGACGTTGACGTCGAGCTCCGGAAGTTCGGACAGGCGGCGGCGCAGCTCCTCCGAGACGGCGACGGAACGGTGGTGGCCGCCGGTGCAGCCGACGGCGACGGTGATGAAGTTCTTGCCCTCGTGGCGGTAGCCGGCGAGCATCGAACGGAACATGTCGACGAAGCGGTCGAGGAACTCCCCCGCCCCCTCCTGGCTGAGCACGTAGTCGCTCACCGGGGCGTCGGTGCCGCGGTAGCCGCGCAGCTCGGGGATCCAGAAGGGGTTGGGCAGGAAGCGGACGTCGACCATGAGGTCGGCGTCGCGCGGGGCGCCGTGCTTGAAGCCGAAGGACTCGATGGTCACGTGCTGGCGGTTGTGCGCCATAGTGCCGAAGGATGCCTCGATGGCGCGCCGCAGGTCGTGGACGGACATGTCCGAGGCGTCGATGACGATGTCCGCGAGCTCCTTGATCGGGGTCGTCAGCTCACGCTCCCGGTCGATGCCCGCCTGGAGCGTGTCCTCGCCCTGCAGCGGGTGGGTGCGGCGCACGCTGTCGAAACGGCGGATGAGCACGTCGTCGCGGGCGTCCATGAAGAGAATGGTGGGGCGCATGCCCCGCTCCGTGAGGTCCTTGATCACCGTGCGGAGGCTGCCGCCGAAGACCCGGCTGCGGACGTCGGTGAGGAAGGCGATCTTCTCCACCCGGGGATTCTGCTCCAAACCCGCCTCCAGGGAGGGGGCGATCAGCTCGCGGGGCAGGTTCTGGACGACGAAGAAGCCCTTGTCCTCGAGGACCTTCGCCGCGGAACTGAGGCCTCCGCCGGACATGCCGGTGATGAGGACGGGGGGCGTCGAGAAGCGGGCGGGCGCATCAGGAGAGGACGTCATGCGGCCATCTTATCGCGGGCCCTCCTCCCCCGCGGGGTGCAGGTGAGCGAACACCGCCGCCGCGAGTTTCGGCCCGAATCCCCGTACCTCCGCGATCTCCGCCTCGGTCGCCTCCCGCAGCTTCTTCACCGATCCGAAGTGCTTGACCAGCTCCGTCCGGCGGGTGGCGCCGAGGCCGGGGACGCCGTCGAGCTCGGAGACACGCATCCGCTTCGAGCGCTGCTGGCGGTGGTAGGTGATGGCGAAGCGGTGGGCCTCGTCACGGATCTGCTGGAGCAGGAACAGGCCCTGGGAGTTGCGCGGCAGGATGAGCGGGTCGGACTCACCGGGCACCCAGATCTCCTCGAGGCGCTTGGCCAGGCCGATGAGGGTGACGTCGACGATGCCGAGCTCGTCGAAGACCTTCTGCGCGGCGTTGACCTGCGGGAGGCCGCCGTCGACGATGAACAGGTTCGGCGGGTAGGCGAAACGGCGGACGTCGGTGCTCATCTCCTCGACCTGTTCGTCGGCGAAGGTCTGGGCCTCGGCCTCCTCGTCGGGGACGGCGAGCCTGTCCTGGTTGTGGCGCAGGAAACGCCGGCGCGTGATCTCCGCGATGGACGCGACGTCATCGGAGTGTCCGCCGCCCGCGGCCTCCTTCACCCGGTAGCGGCGGTAGTCGGACTTGCGCGGCAGCCCGTCCTCGAAGACGACGAGGGAGGCGACGACGTCGGTGCCCTGGATGTGGGAGATGTCGGTGCACTCGATGCGCAGCGGGGCCTCTTCGAGTCCGAGCACGTCCTGGATGTCCTGCAGGGCGGCGGAGCGGGCCGTGAGGTCGCCGACGCGCTTGAGCTTGTGCTGGCGCAGGGCGTCCCGGGCGTTGCGCTCGACGGTCTCCATGAGTGCCCGTTTGTCGCCACGCTGGGGGACGCGCAGATCGACGGCCGCGCCGCGCAGCTCCCCGAGCAGCGTCGCCACCTCGTCGGGCTCATCCGGCAGGTGCTGCACGAGGATCTCCCGCGGCACCACGGCCCCCGGTTTCGGGGGCTGCGAGGAGTACTTGTCGACGCCCCGACGTTCGATCCGGTCGGCCTCGTCGCGGGCGTCGAGAAGCGCGCGTTCGACGGCGTCGGAGTAGAACTGGATGAGGAAGTCCTGCATGAGCTCCCCGAGGGGAGCTTCGGTACGCTCGACGACCCAGCCGCGCTGGCCCCGGATGCGGCCGCCGCGGACGTGGAAGATCTGGACGGCGGCCTCCAGCTCGTCGGAGTGGACGGCGATGAGGTCGGCGTCGGTGCCGTCGCCGAGGACGACGGACTGCTGCTCCATGACCTTGTTGATCGCCTCGAGGTCATCGCGCAGCCGCGCCGCGCGTTCGAACTCGAGCTCCTCGGCGGCCTGCTCCATCTCCCGGGTGAGCTGCCGGACGACCTGGTCGGTGTGGCCGTTCATGAAGGAGATGAAGCCGTCGACGATGTCGCGGTGCTCCTCCGGGGTCACGCGCCCGACGCACGGGGCGGAGCACTTGTCGATGTAGCCGAGCAGGCAGGGACGGCCCAGGCTCTGGTGCCGGTTGTAGACGCCCTTCGAGCAGGTCCGCACCGGGAAGACACGGGTGAGCAGGTCGAGGGTCTCGCGCACCGCCCAGGCGTGTGAGTAGGGGCCGAAGTAGCGCACCCCCCGGCGGCGGGGACCACGGTAGAAGAAGGCCCGCGGGATGGTCTCCCCGGTGGACACGGCCAGCAGCGGATAGGTCTTGTCGTCGCGGTACTTGACGTTGAAGCGGGGGTCGAAACGCTTGATCCACGTGTACTCGAGCTGCAGCGCCTCCACCTCGGAGGCCACCACGGTCCACTCGACGCTCGCGGCGGTGAGCACCATCTGACGGGTGCGCGGGTGGAGGGTGGTGACGTCCTGGAAGTAGTTCGCCAGACGTGCCCGCAGGCTGTTCGCCTTACCCACGTAGATGACGCGCCGGTGCTCGTCCCGGAATTTGTAGACGCCCGGCTCCGTGGGGACAGTCCCCGGGGCCGGGCGCCAGGTGCTCGGATCAGCCATCAGCTGCTAGTCCTGCGGCATGTACTTGGCCTCGAGCTCACGGAACTCGGACACCGCCTTGACCACCGCCGGGCCGTCGGAGGCCTGCATCGCCCACATGGGCACGTACTCGAACTCGGGCAGCTCCAGACGCGCCATGCGGGAGCCCTGCGGGAAGAACAGACCGTAGGCCACGACCCACGGGTAGAAGCGGGTGCCGATGATGTTGCGGATCTCCACGCCGTCCTCGTTCGCGCGGACCCGCGGGCGAGTGAACGCGAGGTACGCGAGCACGGAGATGACCACGCCGACCATCGGGAAGGCCAGCTTGTCGATGAACGAGATACCCGCACCGGTGAACTCGATGTCGAGGAAGTAGCCCATGAAGATGTGCACCGCCATGACGACCGCGATGCAGATCCACGCCAGGCGCTTGAGGGAGGGCGAGCGGACCTCGAACTCCCAGGGCTTCGTCGTGGTCTGGGCGTGCGGGTCGAGGGCGGCGTAGTAGGCGAGTTCCTCGTCGCTCAGCTGGCGGCGGGTGTTGTCGGTGTTGCTCACGCTCATCAGTCTAACCCCGGTCCCCCGGAAGGCCAGCCTGCCCGCGGATGCGGCGCAGCGTCAGGGCGGCGTCGAGGGCCGCGATCATGGCCTCCGCTCCCTTGTCCTCGACGGAGTCCGCGAAGCCGGCCCGGTCGATGGCCTGCTGTTCGTCGTTGGTGGTGAGCACGCCGTTGCCGATCGGGGTGGACTCGTCCAGCGCGATGCGGGTCAGTCCCTCGGTGACGGAGTCACACACGTAATCGAAGTGCGGGGTGCCGCCACGGATGACGCAGCCCAGGGCCACGACCGCGTCGTGCGTGCGCGCGAACTCCTGGACGACGACGGGCAGTTCGAGGGCACCCATGACATGTGCCTCGGAGAGCTTCTCGACGCCCGCCTCCCGCGCCGCCGCGACCGCGTTGCGGCGCATCTGCTCACAGATCTCGGTGTTCCAGCGGGCGGTGACGACGGCGACCCGCAGGCCGGCGGCGTCGAGGGTGCCGTCGAGGACGGGGAGACCTTCCTTGCTCACGTGTGTTGCTCCTTAGTTGTCGGGGTGTCCGGCGTCCCAGTCGGCGACGGCGGGCAGGTCATGACCCATGCGGTCGCGCTTGGTGCGCAGATAGCGGATGTTGTCGGCGTTCGGCTCCACCGGGATGGAGGTCCGGCCGTTGATGTCGACGCCGAAGCCCTCGAGGGCGGCGCACTTGGTGGGGTTGTTGGTCAGCAGCGACACGGAACCCACCCCCAGGTCGCGGAGGATCTGGCCGGCGGCGGAGTACTCGCGGGCGTCGGCGGGCAGCCCCTGCTCGAGGTTGGCGTCGACGGTGTCGAGGCCCAGGTCCTGGAGACGGTAGGCCTCCATCTTGGCCATGAGTCCGATGCCGCGTCCCTCATGGCCGCGCAGGTAGATGATGACGCCGCGGCCGGCCTCCTGCACCATGCGCATCGACTCGTGCAGCTGCGGACCGCAGTCGCACCGGCGGGAGGAGAAGACATCGCCGGTCAGGCACTCGGAGTGGACACGGACGAGGACGTCACCGTCACCGGCGACATCACCGACGGTGAGGGCGACGAACTCGGTGCCGTCGATGCGGTGGCGGTAGCCGTACATCTGGAAATCGCCGAACTCGGTCGGCATGCGGGTCTCCACCAGTCGCTCGACCTGCGACTCGGTGCGGCGACGGTACTCGATGAGCTGCTCGATGGAGATCATCGCCAGGCCGTGCTCATCGGAGAAACGACGCAGCTCCGGGCCGCGGGCCATGTCGGTCGGGTCGTCCTCGGAAACGATCTCGCACAGCACGCCGGCCGGGCGCAGACCCGCCAGGACGGACAGGTCCACGGCGGCCTCGGTGTGGCCGTCACGGGCGAGCACGCCTCCCTCGACGGCCCGCAGCGGCACGACGTGGCCGGGGCGGGTGAAGTCGAGGCGGGTGGTCGTCGGGTCGGCGAGACGCTGGATCGTCTCCGCCCGGGACGTCGCGGAGATGCCGGTGGTGCCGGTCGCGGCGTCGACGGTGACGGTGTAGGCGGTGTGGCGGGCGTCCTGGTTCTGCGCCACCATCGGCGGCAGGTCGAGGCGGTCGCAGTCGGCGTTGGTCAGGGCCGTGCAGATGTAGCCGGAGCTGTAGCGGACCATGAAGGCCACGAGCTCGGGGGTCGCCAGCTCCGCGGCGAAAATGAGGTCACCTTCGTTCTCACGGTCCTCATCATCCACGACCACGACCGCCTTACCTGCCGCAATGTCGGCGATGGCGCGCTCGACCGTGTCGAGGCGCAGGCTGTCGGTCTTCTCCAGGGTTTCGTCACTCACGGGGATCAACCTTAGCCCTCCGTGCGGGAGGCCTGACCGTTGACCCTGTCTCCCAGCATCTTCTCCACGTACTTGGCCAGCACGTCGACCTCGATGTTGACGACGTCCCCCTCGGCGAGCTCACCGTGGGTGGTCTCCGCGAGGGTCGTCGGGATGAGGGAGACCTCGAACCAGCCCTCCCCCACCGCGGAGACGGTCAGGCTCGTGCCGTTGACGGCGATGGAGCCCTTCTCCACGACATAACGCGTCAGGTCGGTGTCCAGTGAAAAACGCAGCACGTCCCAGTTCTCCGAGGAGGTGCGGTGCAGGAGGCGGGAGGTGCCGTCGACGTGTCCCTGCATGATGTGACCGCCCAGGCGGGCTCCGGCGGCCAGCGCCCGCTCGAGGTTCACCTTCGAGCCGACCTGCAGCTGGCCGAGGCCCGTCCGGTCGAGGGACTCCTGCATGACGTCGGCGGTGAACTGCGTGTCGCTGTGCTCCACGACCGTCAGGCACACGCCGTTGACGGAGATGGAGTCACCGAAGGAGGCGTCGGTGAGCACCTTGCTCGCACCGATCGTCAGACGCAGGGCGTCCTCCTGGGGTTCCAGCTTGTCGACGCGGCCGATCTCCTCAACCAGTCCTGTGAACAACTGCTCAGTCCTTTCGGGTCATCTCGATGAGCACGTCGTCGCCCAGCTGGACGACGTTGCGGGTGCGGAAACGGAGGGCATCGTCGATGCTCAGCCCGACCGCCTCCGTGAGGACGCTGCGGCCCTGGCCGAGCAGCGCCGGAGCGACGTAGGCCTGGATGTGGTCGACCAGGCCGGCCTCCACGAATCCGGAGGCCAGGTGCGCGCCACCCTCGACGAGGACGTCGCGTGCCCCTGTGTCCCACAACCGCCACAGGGCCTCAGGAATTCCCCGGTACTGCTCGAAGCCGAGGCGGTGCAGGTTGGCGGCGTGCCCGGTGAGGGAACGCCCGCCGATGACCACGCGCCGCGGCTGGACCGGCAGTTCACGGCCCTGCTCCCGCGCGGTGAGGGAGGGGTTGTCGGCGATGGCGGTACCGGTGCCGATGATGATCGCGTCCCGCTGCGCACGGTCCCGGTGCACGTGGGCGCGTGCCTCCTCGCCGGTGATCCACTGGCTCGACCCGTCCAGCGCGGCGGTGAAGCCGTCGACGGTCTGGGCGAACTTGAGGGTCACCGAGGGACGGTTGCGGCGCACCGCGGTCAACCACGGCAGGAGTGCCGCGACCTCCCGGTCGAGGCACTCGGCGTTGACGCCGTTCTCGCGCAGGAACTGTGCCCCGCCGGTGGCCTGTGGGTTGGGGTCCGGCTGGCAGTAGTGGACGGTGTCCACGCCGGCGTCGAGAAGCGCCTGTGAACAGGGGCCGGTGCGGCCGGTGTGGTTGCAGGGCTCCAGGGTGACGACGGCGGTACCGCCCTCCGCCCGCTCCCCCGCCTCACGCAAGGCCATGACCTCCGCGTGCGGTCCCCCTGCCGGCTGCGTGCGGCCGGTGCCCACGAGGACGCCGTTGCGGTCGAGGATCGCGGCCCCCACCGGCGGGTTGGGGCTGGTGTGGCCGCGGGCCTCCTCGCCCTGCGCGATCGCGGCGGCCAGTGCCTTGCCGATGCCCTCCATCTAGATGGTGGCCAGGCGACGCAGGTTCTCGACGGCCTCCGCCGGGTCCTCCTTGCCGTACACGGCGGAACCGGCGACGAAGGCGTCACAACCGGCCTCCGCGGCCTGCGCGATGGTCTTCTCGGAGATGCCGCCGTCGATCTCGATGAGGGTGGTCAGCCTGTTGTTGTCGATCGCCTCGCGCAGCGTGCGCACCTTCTCCAGCTGGTCCGGCATGAAGGACTGGCCGCCGAAGCCCGGCTCCACGGACATGACCAGCACCAGGTCGAAGAAGCGCAGGTCCGCCAGGTAGGGCTCGATCGGGGTGCCCGGCTTGAGCGAGAAACCCGCCCGCACGCCCTTGGAGCGGATGTGCCTGGCCAGGGCCACATGGTCGTCGGTGGCCTCGACGTGGAAGATGACGCAGTCGGCGCCGGCGTCGATGTAGCGGTCGACCCACTCCTCCGGATTCTCGATCATGAGGTGCACGTCGAGCACCTGATCCGTGATCTGGTCGACGGTCTTCGTGATGTCGGGGCCAAAGGA
Source organism: Corynebacterium sp. (assembly GCF_012838985.1). Taxonomy (GTDB): domain Bacteria; phylum Actinomycetota; class Actinomycetes; order Mycobacteriales; family Mycobacteriaceae; genus Corynebacterium. The sequence continues at coordinate 24,636 of NZ_DUOE01000014.1, forward strand.
CAGGTTGGGGACGAAGTGTCCGTCCATGATGTCGACGTGGATCCAGTCCGCGTTGCTGACTGCGCGGACCTCCTCGCCGAGCTTCGAGAAGTCAGCCGCGAGAATGCTGGGAGCGATGATCGGAGATGCCATGGCCACGAGTGTACGCGGGGCCTGGTGAGGGGTGGACACGACCGCTACTCATCCGGCTGGGTGGTCTTCCGGCGGCGCTTCCGGCGACGACGCACGAACGCCAGGACCGCGGCGACGACCGCGCCGATGACCACCAGCCACGGGAGCAGACCCATGAACACGATGAGGATCGACTCCAGGGAGTACAGGAACGTCTCCCACGCCTCCTCGAAGACGTTCGGCGGACGGTAGCCGTCGTCGTCGACGGTGAACGTGACGGTAAGCGTCGACAGGGCGACCTGGTCGGCGAGCCAGTCGAGCTGCCCGGTGAGGGAGTCCAGGTCGGCCTGCCGGCTGGTCAGCATCTCCTCCGCCCGGAGCAGATCCTCGACAGAGTCCGCCCCCGTCATGAGCTCGGTGAGCCGCTCGATGGAGGCCTGCAGCGCCTGC
>NZ_DUOE01000090.1 GCF_012838985.1 Corynebacterium sp.
ACCCGCCCCCTGCTCGTCTCCACCGACGGCACCCACGAGGTCGCCGAGACCATCGCCGGACGACTCACGCCCGCCGCCCACTGGCGCGACGCCGTCCAGCACGTCCCCCGGCACATCGCCGACGCCGCGACCACCACCGCCCGGGAGACCGGGGCGGACGGGATCATCAGCATCGGCGGCGGCTCCGCCACCGGCCTGGCGAAGGCCGTCGCCCTGGAGACCGGGCTGCCGATCATCGCCGTCCCCACCACCTACGCCGCCTCCGAGGCCACGCCCGTGTGGGGCATCACCGAGGAGCGGACCAAGACCACCGGCGTCGACCCGGTCGTCCTGCCGAAGGTCGTGGTCTACGACTCCGACCTCGTGGCCACCCTCCCCCACGACATGGCCATCGCCTCCGGGCTCAACGCCATGGCCCACTCCGTGGACTCCCTGTGGGCCCCGAAGTCCGACCCGATCAACCGGGCCTACTGCATCGAGTCCGCCCGGGCACTGGCCACCGCCCTGCGCGCCCTCTCCGAGGAGGGCGGCCGCGCAGCCCGTGAACAGGCCCTCTACGGCTGCTACCTCTCCGGCGTGGCCTTCGCCTCCGCCGGCTCCGGTCTCCACCACAAGATCTGCCACGTGCTCGGCGGCACCTTCAACCTCCCGCACGCGGAGACCCACTCCGTGGTCCTGCGCTACGTCGCGGCCCTCAACCTGCCGGCCGTCCCCGGGATCGCCGACGACCTGGCCCTCGCCCTCGGGGGTGACGACGCAGTCACCGCACTCAACCACCTCTACCAGGACGTCGGCGCCCCGCGGTCCCTCGCGGAGCTCGGCATGCCGGAGGACGGCATCCCCGAGGCCGTCGAGCGGGTGCTCGCCGCGGTCCCGGCGGGCAACCCCGCCGAGGTCACCGAGGAGAACATGACCGCCCTCATCACCGCCGCCTTCCACGGCACCGACCCCGCCGCTCTCTGACCCCACCAGGAGACATCATGAACACCCCCTCCAGCATCCAGCAGCAGATCGAGCAGGAGCTCGTCGACGAGGTCGTCGCCTCCTTCGACAACACCCCCGACCCACGCCTCAAGCAGATCATGCAGTCCCTGGTCACCCACCTGCACGACTTCATCCGCGACGTCCGCCTCACCGAGGAGGAATGGGGTCAGGCCATCGACTTCCTCACCCGCGTCGGACACATCACCGACGACCGTCGACAGGAGTTCGTCCTCCTCTCCGACACCCTGGGCGCGTCGATGCAGACCATCGCCGTGAACAACGAGGCCTACAAGGACTCCACCGAGGCCACCGTCTTCGGCCCCTTCTTCGTCGACGACGCCCCCCGCATCGAGCACGGCGGCGACATCGCCGGCGCCGCCACCGGGCAGCCCGCCTGGGTGGAGGGCGTGGTCACCGACACCGACGGCAACCCCGTCCCCGGCGCCCGGATCGAGGTGTGGGAGTCCGACGAGGACGGCTTCTACGACGTCCAGTACGACGACGGCCGCACCCACGGCCGCGCCCACCTGTTCACCGACGACCAGGGCCGCTACGAGTTCTGGGGTCTGACCCCGGTGCCCTACCCCATCCCCCACGACGGGCCGGTCGGCCAGATGCTCCAGGCCGTCGGACGCTCCCCGCTGCGCGCCGCGCACCTGCACTTCATGGTCACCGCGGACGGCATGCGCCCGCTGGTCACCCACATCTTCGTCGAGGGTGACCCGCAGATCGAGATCGGCGACTCCGTGTTCGGGGTGAAGGACTCGCTCATCAAGAAGTTCGAGGAGCAGCCCGCCGGCACCCCGACCCCGGACGGCCGGGACGTGGGCGACCGCACCTGGACCTCCTGCCGCTTCGACATCGTCCTGGCCCCCGCCGACACCACCCCCACCACCGAGACCTCCGAGGAGATGTAGACCATGACCACCCCGAACGCTGACCTGACCACCGACGTCTTCGTCGTCGGTTCCGGCCCGGCCGGCGCCTCCGCCGCGCTCTTCCTCTCCACCTACGGCGTGGAGGTGGTCGTCGCCTCGAAGTACGGCAACACCGCCAACACGCCGCGCGCCCACATCACCAACCAGCGCACCATCGAGACCATGCGTGACATGGGCATCGAGGACCAGGTCATGGCTGAGGCCGTCCCGCACCACATGATCGGCGAGACCGTCTTCTGCACCTCCGTCGCCGGTGAGGAGTTCGGCCGCGTCCGCTCCTGGGGCAACGGCCCCGACCGGGAGGGCGAGTACATAGCCACCTCCCCCACCCTCAACTGCGACATCCCGCAGACCCTCTTCGAGCCGGTGCTCGTGCGCAACGCCATGGCCCGGGGCGCCGTGTTCCGCTGGAAGACGGAGTACGTCTCCCACACCCAGGACGCGGAGGGCGTGTCGACGGTCGTCCGTGACCGCATGACCGGCCACGAGTACACCGTCCGTTCGAAGTACCTCATCGGTGCCGACGGCGGCCGCTCCCAGATCGCCGCCGACCTCCAGCTCCCGATGGAGGGTCAGATGGGCGTGGGCGGTTCCATGAACATCGTCTGCGAGATGGACCTGAGCGAGTGGTGCGAGAACCGCCAGTCCTCCCTCTACTGGGTGCTGCAGCCCGGCGCGAACACCGGCGGCATCGGGCTCGGCCTGGTCCGCATGGTCCGCCCGTGGAACGAATGGCTCGTGACCTGGGGTTATGACATCAACCAGCCGCCCCCGGAGATGGATGACCAGAAGGCCGAGGACATCGTCCGCAACCTCATCGGCGCCCCGGACCTCGACATCAAGGTGACCGACTGGTCCCTGTGGACGGTCAATGACGTGTACGCCAGGGAGAACATGGTCGGCCGTGTCCTCTGTGTCGGCGACGCCGTCCACCGCCACCCGCCGGGCAACGGCCTGGGCTCCAACACCTCCATCCAGGACTCCTACAACCTGGCGTGGAAGCTGGCCATGATCCTCAAGGGGCAGGCCGGCGAGGGGCTGGCCGCCACCTACAACGACGAGCGCGTCCCCGTCGGCCGCCAGATCGTGCGCCGCGCGAATCAGTCGATCGCCGACTTCGACCATGTCCTGGACGCGCTCGGCATCGACCCCGCGGATGACGACGCGACCATGCGCGCCGCCATGGACAAGCGCAAGGAGGCCAGCGCGGAGGGCGAGCAGCGTCGACAAGCACTTCGCGACGCCCTCGTGCTCAAGAACTACGAGTTCAACGCCCTCGGCGTGGAGTTCGGGCAGCGCTACGAGTCCGCGGCCGTGGTCTCCGACGGCACCGACTGGCCCGTCCAGGAGTCCGACCCGCAGCTGCACTACCAGCCGACCACCCATCCCGGCGCGCGTCTGCCGCACGCCTGGCTGAGCGGCGCGAACCCCTCGGCACCGCGGATCTCCACGCTCGACATCTGCGGGCAGGGCCGCTTCACGGTGCTCACCGGCACCAACGGTGCAGCGTGGGTGGAGGCAGCGGAGAAGGTGGCCGCCGAACTGGGCATCGAGCTGCCCGCCTTCCGCATCGGCCCGGCGCAGGACTACGCCGACACCTACGGCGACTGGGGTCGACTGCGGGAGATCGAGGACGACGGCTGCCTCCTCGTCCGCCCAGACCACCACGTCGCCTACCGCTCGCACACCGCGGTGGACGACCCCGCGTCCGCCCTGCGGGAGGCGCTGGAGGCGGTGCTGCACCGCGCGTGACGGCGGGTGCCGGCGCCTACCCCGCCAGCACCCGCGTGAGCAGCCGGGCCACCCGGTCCGGCGCCAGGGACCGCCCCAGGTAGAGGGCCTTGTCCAGGGCGGAGACCCCGTAGTGGACCTTGCCGCGGGCCCAGCGGCCCTCGGCGGTCGCCGCGCGCCACACGACGTCGGCGACCTGCTCCGGGGTGATCCGCACCCCGAGCCTGCGTACCGACGCCGCCCCGACATCCGCGAGTCCCGTCTGCGCCCACAGGGGCCACACGGCGACGACGCGGATGCGGTCCTTCCGCCACTCCAGGCCGAGCCCCTCGGTGAGGTTGGAGACGTAGGCCTTCGACGCCGCATAGGTCGCGATGTCGGGTTGGCCGTGGATCGCCGACGCCGAGGACATGTTCACCAGCGTGCCCCCGCCCTTCAGGTAGGGGTGCGCGGCGCGGGCCCCGAGGGTGACGCCGAGGCAGTTGACGTCGAGAAGCTGCGCCACGGCTGCCGGATCGG
>NZ_DUOE01000091.1 GCF_012838985.1 Corynebacterium sp.
GCGTCGCCCGCGTCCTGGGCCCGCGTGGTCTCATGCCGAACCCGAAGACCGGTACCGTCACCACCGACGTCGCCAAGGCTGTCGCCGACGTCAAGGGCGGCAAGATCTCCTTCCGCGTGGACAAGGCGTCCAACCTGCACGCCGCCATCGGCAAGGCATCCTTCGACGAGAAGGCACTGGCTGAGAACTACGGCGCACTGCTCGACGAGCTGCTCCGCATCAAGCCGGCCTCCGCCAAGGGCATCTACCTGAAGAAGATCACCCTGTCCTCCACCAACGGCCCGGGCGTCCCGGTGGACTCCGGTGTCCAGAAGAACTACGGCGAAGAGGCCTAAGCACCCTCCGCTTGCCGACGACACCCCCGTCGCTCCCTCCGTGGAGCAACGGGGGTGTCTCATTTCCTGAGGGAAAATCAGTGAGGGTAGCCTGTACTTGCTGTTCAGGGCCGTTTTTCTCGGTCATACTGTTGGTATGACCACCACGACCTCCCCTCCTGTCACGCCGAGCCCCTGGGCACTGTTCATCCGTTCCCGGGACGGCATCATCACGGTCGCCACCGTCGCGGCGATCCTCCTCCATCTCCTCCTCTGGTTCGGCCTCGGGCTGGACGGCTGGGCCCGCGACTGGCCGCTCGTGGCCGTCGTCGTGCTCGGTGGTCTGCCGCTGATGTGGGAGGTGCTCAAGTCCGCGATCCGGACCCGGGGTGGCGCCGACACCCTGGCGGCGGTGTCCATCATCACCGCGGTCCTGCTGGGGGAGTGGCTGGTCGCGGCGATCATCGTGCTCATGCTCTCGGGTGGTGAGGCGTTGGAGGAGGCGGCGTCGAAACGCGCGTCCGGCACCCTCGACGCCCTGGCCCGTCGCGCCCCGACGACCGCGCACCGGCTGCGGGGGCAGTCGATCCTCGACGGGCTCGAGGAGGTCGCCGTGGAGGACATCGCGGTGGGGGACCTGGTGGCGGTGCTGCCGCATGAGCTGTGCCCGGTGGACGGTGACGTGGTCGAGGGCCACGGCACGATGGACGAGTCGTACCTGACCGGTGAGCCCTATGTGGTGAGCAAGTCGAAGGGTTCGGAGGTCATGTCGGGTGCGGTCAACGGCGACACCCCGCTGACCATCGTGGCCACCCGGCCGGCGCGGGACTCGCGGTACGCGCAGATCGTGGGTGTGCTGCGGGAGGCGGAGGAGAACCGCCCCGCCATGCGGCGCATGGCCGACCGGCTGGGTGCCTGGTACACGGTCATCGCGCTCAGCCTCGGTGCGGTGGGCTGGATTGTGTCGGGTGATCCGGTGCGCTTCCTGGCGGTCGTCGTCGTGGCCACCCCGTGTCCGCTGCTCATCGGCGTGCCGGTGGCCATCATCGGGGCGATCTCGCTGGCGGCGCGACGGGGCATCATCGTGAAGAATCCGGGGATGCTGGAGAACGCCTCCAAGGTGCGCACGGTGATGTTCGACAAGACCGGAACGCTGACCTACGGGCGGCCGGTGATCACGGAGATCCACACCGGTCCCGGCTTCGAGGAGGACGAGGTGCTCGCCCTCGCCGCCTCCGTGGAGCGCTACTCGCGCCACCCGCTGGCCAACGCCATCCGCGACGGCGCGGAGGAACGCAACCTGCCCCTGCCGGACGTCACGGAGGTCTCCGAGAAGCCCGGCCAGGGTCTGACCGGCATGGTCGGTGGGCGTCACATCCGCATCACCAACCGCAAGACCGCCTACCGCATCGACCCGCCCAGCCGGGAGCACATCCCCGTCACGCCCTCCGGCATGGAGTCGATCGTGCTCGTCGACGACGCCTACGCCGCCATGATCCGCCTGCGCGACGAGCCGCGTTCCTCCGCGGCGGAGTTCATCGCCCACCTGCCGAAGCGCCATGAGGCCGACAAGCTCATGATCATCTCCGGCGACCGGGAGTCCGAGGTGCGCTACCTGGCGGACAAGGTGGGCATCGACGAGGTGCACGCCGGGGTGAGCCCGGAGGGGAAGCTGGCGATCGTCGAGAAGCACAATCAGCGGGGACCGACGATGTTCCTCGGCGACGGCATCAACGACGCGCCGGCGATGGCCGTCGCCACCGTCGGTGTGGCCATGGGCGCGGACTCCGACGTCACCTCCGAGGCCGCGGACGCCGTCATCCTCGACTCCTCGCTCGAGCGTCTCGACGACCTCCTGCACATCGGCGCCCGCATGCGCCGCATCGCGCTGCAGTCGGTCATCGGCGGCATGGCGCTGAGCATCATCGGCATGATCCTCGCCGTGTTCGGCCTGCTCACCCCGCTCATGGGCGCGATCGCCCAGGAGGTCATCGACGTGCTCGCGGTGCTCAACGCCGCGCGCGTCGCGGTGGTGCGGGGCCCGTTGAGCGACTTCGACGAGAAGTAGTGGCGGGTCAGGGCCGGGGCGTCAGCTCGAGCCACCGCTCGAACAGCCACCCGCCCTTGCCGCACGCGAACATCCGGTCCCACGTGCCGGTGCGGAAATACTCCTCCCGCGCCAGTGACGTGAGCAGCAGGAGGGTGGTCTCCCTGTCGAGGGTGGCCACCCGCTCGGGCGTGAGCTCCGCGTAGAGGTCCGCGCCGGCCCGCCAGTCGGGCCAGTCGACGGCGAGGGGTCCGTGGTCCCGGAGGAAGTCCATCGCCTCGCCCGCGGTGCTCTCCTCGTGGGTACGCAGCTTATCGACGATCGCGGCCAGTCCTTCGCGCATGGTTTCCTCCCGGACACCTGTTGTGTTGTGTATCACATTGTTGTCCAGTGTCCCACGCGATTTGGAGTTGGTCGAGGTATGGCACTAATATCATGCAACGAAGTTTGAACGGCTCCCTGTAGGGGGATCCGAGCTCAAGTTTCACCGCAGACCGTCGGTCATCCGAGAGGATCGAAGGCGTCCAGGAAACTGGACCGGCCCACGCAGGAGACACTTTCGAGCCACCACTCCTTCCACGGAGTTGATGCGCCCTGTGCTCTTGCACGGGGCTTTTTTCTTCGGAAGAGAGCCCCGGCGGATCAACCACCACGTAATTGGAAGGAGGCGAAGTAATGGCAAACGCGAAGAACACCGCCGAGCTCGCAGAGCTCAAGGCTAAGTTCGAGGAGGCATCCTCTGTCGTCCTCACCGAGTACCGCGGCCTGACCGTTGCGCAGATCACTGAGCTGCGTACCGCTCTGGGCCTCGACGTCCAGTACTCCGTCGCCAAGAACACCCTTATCAAGATCGCTGCCCAGGAACAGGGCATCGAGGGTCTTGACGAGCACCTGACCGGCCCGACCGCCGTCGCCTTCATCAAGGGCGAGGCCGTCGACGCCGCCAAGGTGATGAAGAAGTTCGCCGATGACAACAAGGCGTTCATCGTCAAGGGTGGCTACATGGACGGCAACGCTCTGTCTGCCGACCAGGTCAAGGCCATCGCCGAGCTGGACAACCGCGAGACCACTCTCGCGAAGCTGGCCGGTGCCATGA
>NZ_DUOE01000092.1 GCF_012838985.1 Corynebacterium sp.
AGGCGCGCTGGTTGAGGGCGTCGGCCTCGCGCATCTCGGCGATCTGGGCGCAGCCCAGGGTGGCCATGGCGACCTGGGTGAACTGGGTGAGGAAGAGCACGCCGTCCGGGTGGTGGAAGCGCTCCCCGCCGACGACGACCTCGGTCGGGTTGTTCTTGACGATCTCCAGGACGGAGAAGCCCAGCCTGCCACGGGTGTGGCGGTCGGCGCGGTCCCAGACCTCACGCGCGGCGGCGGAGGAGGCACGGGAATCCATGCCCATGCCCTGGGACTGGATGCCCTGGCCCGGGAAGCCGTAGAAGGTGGTCGGCGCGGCCATGACGGCGGTCGCGGTGAGGACCATGTTGCCGTTGACGGTCGCGGTGACGGAGCGGACCTCACCGTGGCCCGGACGGTTGTCCACGCCGGAGCGCTCGACGGTGAACTCGATGACCTCGCCCGGCAGGACCGGGGCGAGCATCGTGGCGGTGTACTCGACGACGCGGCCCGGGGTGGTGGACGCGGTGTCGTCGGAGTAGCCGGCACCGGCGATGAGCTCACCGATGGCGGAGGTCCACATGCCGTGGACGATGACGCCCGGCAGGCCGGCCAGACCGGCGGCGGTGTCGGAGACGTGGATCGGGTTGCGGTCGCCGGAGACGACGGCGAACGGGTGCATGGACTCCGGGGCCACGACGCGCGCGTAGGCGCGGAAGGAACGCGGGGTGTCCACGACGGACGGCAGCGCCGAGGTGTTGGTGCGTGCGGTCATCTTGCCGTTGCGGCCGCGGATGGCGAAACGCTCGGACAGCTTGGCCAGCGGCTCACCGTCGGCGGTGATCTGCGCGCGGACGACGACGAGGCGACCCATGTCGGTGTCGGAGACCTCGTCGGCGGTGGCGGTGACCTGCAGGTCGACGGCGCCCTCGGTGAGCGACGGCAGCTCGGCGAGCATGGTCAGGTGGTGCTCGAGGTGGACGAGGGACAGCATGCCCTCGACGACGGAGGCGGAGTCGGTGCCCGGGACGACCGCGGAGCGGACGGCCGCGAACACGGCCGGCCAGGCGCGACCGACGAGGACGTCGGGGGCGGTGTCCTCGACGGTGATGTCGCCCGGCAGGTAGCCGGCGGTGACGTTGTTGTAGTCGGCCAGGTGGCCGGCATCGAGGGTGGTCGACCAGGAGGCGACACCGTCGGCGGCGACCGGGGCCAGCTCGCCACCGGCGGCGACGCGGGTGAGCTCAGCCATGGCGGCCTCGGCATCCTCGACGGTGACCTGCGGGTTCGCGGACAGCGGCGCGTCGGCCGGGACCGTGAAGCGGATGGTCAGGTCGGTGGTGGTGCCGGCGGCGGTGGAACCGGCCAGCGGGACGGTGAGCACGGCGTGCTCGGCGTCCTCGGCCACGAGGCGGGAGCCGGTGGCGGCGTGGGTGGCGGAGGAACGGTCCTCGGCCAGGGTCCACTGGTCGGTGTCGCCGAGGCGCTCGATGTAGGAGGGCTGCTGGCGGCCGGCCCAGTAGGTGCCCGGCGCGGTGAGGACACGCTCGACGACGGAGTCGGTGACCTCGACGGCGGTCTCGCCGGCGTCGAGGAGCGCGTCGATGGAGGCCTGGTTGAAGCGGCCCAGCAGCTCGGCGACCGGCTCGTTGGCGCGGGTGATGCCGGCGACGGCGGCGGTGCCCGGGATGATGCAGACCTGGTCGGCGTCGTAACGCTCGTCGTGGGCCTGCCACAGGGAGTCGGAGCGCCACCAGCGGCGGACGTCACCGTCGATGACGGGGACGAAGTTGGCCGGCTTGCCCGGGTTGAGCAGCAGCTTGTTGAACCAGGCGCGGTCCGCCGGGTGCAGCAGGTCGCGCTCGGCGAAGGGGTAGAGCTCGATGAGCTTCTCGACGGCCGCCGTCGGGTTGTCCGCGTCCACCTCGATGAGGGACTCGAACTCGCCGTGGTCGATGTCGGTGAGGCGGGCCTCGGCGCGGCCGACCATGTCGACGAAGCGGTTGTACCAGGACACGTCGGTCCACTCGCCCTGGTAGGGGCCGGAGACCTCGAGGTAGCGGTTGAGCCACTCCGCGTAGGTCATGGCCTCGACGTCGCCGAAGTAGGGCTTGCAGGTCTTGTTGATGGCCTCGATGATCTCGTCGCGGCGGGCGACCGCTGCGTCGTCGTCACCGGCGACCTCGTCGAGGAGGCGGCCGGCCTTGGCGAAGGAGTTCTCGATCTCGTAGAGGTCGGCGCCCAGCTGGGAACGGCCGGAGGCCACACCGCCGGCCTCGCGGCCGGCGCCGGCCCATTCGTCGGTGCCGGGGGCGTCGACGAGCGCCTGCTTGACGGACTCGGAGGCGGTGGACTCGAGGGTCGCCATGGCGGCGGTGCCGATGAGGATGCCGTCGGTCGGCATGGCCGGCAGGTCGTACTTCTGCGACCAGGAGCCGGTGATGTACTCGGCGGCGCGCTCGGGGGTGCCGATGCCGCCACCGACGATGAGGATGACGTTGTCGCGGTCGCGGATCTCGGCGTAGGTGGCGATGAGGAGCTCGTCGAGGTCCTCCCAGGAGTGGTGGCCACCGGCCTTGCCGCCCTCGACCTGGATGATGATCGGGATGCCGTCGACGTCGTCGGCGATCTTGAGCACCTGGCGGATGTGCTTGGCGGCACCCGGCTTGAAGACGATCCACGGGAAGTTGGCGTCGCGCAGCTCGCGGACCAGGGAGACGGCCTCGTCGTGCGGCGGCATGCCGGCGGTGATGATGACACCGTCGATGGGGGCGCCGTTCGCGCGGGCGCGCGGGACGAGGCGCTTGCCCTCGATCTGCATGCGCCACAGGTAGGGGTTGAGGAACATCGAGTTGAACTGGGCGTTGACGCCCGGCAGGAGCATGTCCTGCAGCTGCTCGAGGTGCTCGTGGAGCACGTCCTCGGTGACCTGGCCGCCACCGGCGAGCTCGGCCCAGTGGCCGGCGTTGGCGGCGGCGGCGACGATCTTCGGGTCGACGGTGGTGGGCGTCATGCCCGGCAGGGTCATCGGGGTGTAGCCGGTGACCTCGGTGAACTTCGTGACCAGGCGGACCTGGCCGTTGCGCTTCTCCAGGCGGGGGGCGAACTCGGCCCAGTCGCGCGGCAGCTCGGGGGCGAGGCCGGCGTCGAAGAGCTCGGCCTGGCCCTCGGTGTCGGAGACGACGAGGACGCCGACGCCGCGGCCGGCGACGACGCGACGGGTCAGCGGGGTCATGCCGGTCTCGGGGCCGACCTCGAGGATCCAGCGGGTGCCGGCGTCGACGGCGGTGCCCAGCTCGGCGGGGAAGTCGACCGGGGTGGTCAGGACCAGCTCGGCGGCCTCACGGGCGATGGCGGCGTCGAGGCCGGCCTTCTCCGCCCAGGCGACGGTCTGCTCGACGGCGGCCGTCATGGCCGGGTGGTGGAACGCGGTCTGGATCGGGAGCGGGTTGAAGCGCGGGTTGAAGGGCTCGCCGCCGCGCTCCTTGTTCTCGACGGCCTTGGCGTCGCGGGCGGCGAACGTGCCCAGCAGCTCCTGGACGGCCAGCAGGTCCTGCGGGCGGCCGACCATGACGTAGGTGTCGCGGGTGTTGCGCAGACCGATGACGGGGCGGATCTCCTCCGGCACGTCGGCGGTGGCGTGGTCGATGGCCTGCTGCAGCTGTTCGCGGGTCACGCCGATGACGGACACCATCGGGGAGTTCTCGCCCTGCTGGATGAGGCCGGTGATGCGGGCGGTGCGGGTCATGGCGGCGCCGATGAGCTGCGCGATGGCGAGGAGGTCATCGGACTCCGCCTGCCCCTCGAGAAGCAGGGTGGCGAGCTTGCCCTGGGAGTGGCCGACGGAGGCGACGGCCTTGTCCAGTTCCAGTCCCTGGCGGTCGAGGGACTCCAGGACCGCGAGCTGGGCCGTGAAGACACCGGGGACGCTGATGGCGGCCTGTGCGGTGTCGAAGGACGGGTTCTCCTCGCTGCGCGCCCAGGCGACGGGGTCGAAGCCGTGGGGGCGGGTGCCGGCGAGCTCGTCGGCGACAGGCGCGAGCCTGGCCGCAGCGCCGTCGACGAGGGAGGTGACGGCGGTGCCGACACCGGCGGCGACGGCCGCGCGGAGGGTCTTCAACCAGTCGAATCCCTGGCCGGAGAAGGCCAGGGCAAACGGCTCACGGTCGAAGCGGTTGATCAGTCGATCCGTCCCGAAGGAGGTGCTGTATTCGGTCACGTGGACTTCGCTCCTGTGTTTCCTACTTTGTGCATGACGAAACTCGGGACACACTGGTGCCCACAAGTTTTGATAGCCAAATATGCCATACAAACCTGAGGAAAGCGTCATCTTTATGGCGAGTGTCGCACCGTTCCATTTCCGCGTCACGCCTCTGACCGGCTACGGGGCAGTAGGTTCCGGTTGCGTCGGTTCCTGAACAAAACCACCTGTGGGCTGTGCACTTTTTGCTTTTCGACGCCCCACCGGACCCCCGCCCGACCCTCCGCCGTGTGACGACTGACACTGCCCACCGGTGGAGGGATGATTATCACATGTGTGGCCCCGGGGGGTCCGGAATCGACGGCAGGCCCTCCACCGGTGTCGATTTCCCGGTGGAGGGCCTGTCCGCAACGTGCGCCCGGTGGGACTTGAACCCACACATCCGAAGACACTGGAACCTAAATCCAGCGCGTCTGCCAATTCCGCCACGAGCGCATGCCGGAATAATGATACCCGTTCAGCCCCCACCACCAGAAACTCCCCGAACTCCACCTTTTGAAGGATGCCGGGTATCGTGAGTTCCGTGAGCGACAACAGCAGGCAGAAGAGAGAGCGGAAGAAAGTACGCGTCTCGCACGTCATCTTCCTCATGATCGCCGTCGCCTGCACCATCGCCCTGGCCTGGTGGCAGTGGACGCGGTTCCAGTCCGGCACAGGAACGTTCCAGAACCTCGGCTACGCATTCCAGTGGCCGCTGTTCGGCGCGTTCTTCGTCTACGCGTACCGCAAATTCCTCGCGTACGAGAACGAGATGATCGACGCGGAGAACGCCTCGGACGACCCGGACTTCCGCTACGAGGCCGCCGACGTGAAGAAGGACAAGGTCACCGCCATCGACGACACCTTCCTGCCGTCCCGCCCCACCATCGACATCGACACCTTCAACGAGCTGAACAGGCCGACACGGGAGCGTCGAGAAGCAGACACCGACCACACTGGAGACAATCACCCATGACAACCACCCAGACGATCCACCCCGAGCGCCAGAAGCGCGTCGACACCGCACTGAAGATCTTCTCGGTCACCGCCTGGATCACGGGTGCGTTCCTCGTCTTCCTCGTGGTGCGCATGATCATGGAGTACATCCTCAAGGTGGATATCCCGGACTGGGCCACGATCGTCGCCATCGCCCACGGCTGGGCCTACATGGGCTACGTCCTGGCGGTGCTCAACCTCGGCCTCAAGGCCCGCTGGAAGCCCGTCATGTGGTTCACCACCGCGCTAGCCGGCGTCGTGCCGTTCCTCTCCTTCATCGTCGAGGCGAACCGCCGCCGCGAGGTCAAGCAGAAGTTCCAGCTCGACTAGCCACCCGCAGACGCAAGAACGGGGCACCTGCAGTACTGCA
>NZ_DUOE01000015.1 GCF_012838985.1 Corynebacterium sp.
GCTGCCACTCCGTGGCGAGCACGACCAGCTCCGCACCCTCGAGGGCCTCCTCGACGGAGTCGGTGTAACCGAGCGTCGGGAAGACCTTGCGGGCGTTGTCCATGGCCTTCGGGTCGTAGACGGAGACGTCGGCGCCCGCCAGGGACAGGGAACCCGCCACCGACAGCGCCGGCGAGTCACGCACGTCGTCGGAGTTCGGCTTGAACGCCGCACCCAGGACGGTGATGCGGCGGCCGAGCAGGTTGCCGTCGCACAGTTCGCGGGCCAGCTGCAGGACGCGGTCGCGGCGGCGCATGTTGATGGCGTCGACCTCCCGCAGGAAGGTCAGCGCCTGGTCGGCGCCCAGTTCACCGGCACGTGCCATGAAGGCACGGATGTCCTTCGGCAGGCAGCCGCCGCCGAAGCCGAGGCCCGCACCGAGGAACTTGCGGCCGATGCGGTCGTCGTACCCGATGGCGTCGGCAAGCTTGGTGACATCGCCGCCCGCGATCTCGCAGATCTCCGCGACGGCGTTGATGAAGGAGATCTTGGTGGCCAGGAACGCGTTCGCGGACACCTTGACCAGCTCCGAGGTCACCGTGTCCATGACGAGGAACGGGGTGCCCTCCGCGATCGACCTGGCGAACACCTCACGGGCGACCTCCTCCGCCCGGCTCTCGCCGCGACGCACACCGAGCACGATGCGGTCCGGGGAGATGGTGTCCTGCACGCCGTAGCCCTCGCGCAGGAACTCCGGGTTCCACGCGATCTCGACGGTCGTGCCGGGCCGCGCCAGTTCATCGGCCAGCGTCTGCAGCTCATCGGCGGTGCCCACCGGGACGGTCGACTTGCCGAGGATGACGTGGTCGCCCTCCAGCAGCGGCACCAGATCCCTGATGACCGCGTACACGTAGGTCAGGTCCGCCGCGTAGGAGCCCCGCTCCTGCGGGGTGCCCACGCCGAGGAAGTGGACGTTCGCGAACTCCGCGGCCCGCTGGTAGTCCGTGGTGAAGTCCAGGCGACCGGCCTCCAGGTTCCGGGACAGCACCTCCGGCAGGCCGGGCTCATAGAACGGGACCGTGCCCTCCTTGAGGGAGTCGATCTTGGCAGCATCCACGTCCACGCCGAGAACCTCATGGCCGAGCTCAGCCATGCAGGCCGCGTGGGTCGCACCCAGGTATCCGGTACCGATCACAGTCATACGCATACCCGCCATTGTTACCGCTCGAGAATGAACGCAGGCTGAACTGAGATTGAATGTCATCTACCGGGGGTGAAGGTGGGGTAGTTTCCACCCCCGAACTACTCCGCAGGGAAGTTCAGGTACGCCCGCGACGGGGTCGGACCCCGCTGACCCTGGTACTTCGAGCCCAGGGCACCGGTACCGTAGGGCACCTCCGCCGGGGAGCTCATCCGGAACAGCGCCAGCTGGCCGACCTTCATACCGGGCCACAGCGTCATCGGCAGGTTCGCCACATTCGACAGCTCCAGCGTGATGTACCCCGAGAAACCCGGATCGATGAAGCCCGCCGTCGAGTGCGTCAGCAGCCCCAGGCGGCCCAGCGAGGACTTGCCCTCCAGACGGCCGGCGAGGTTCGGCGGCAGCGTGAACTTCTCGAGCGTCGACGCCAGCACGAACTCACCCGGGTGCAGCACGAACGCCTCCCCCTCCTCCACCTCGACGAGGCTGGTCAGGTCGTCCTGCTGCAGCTTCGGGTCGATGTGGGTGTACTTCGAGTTGTTGAACACACGGAAGAACCGGTCCATGCGGACGTCCACGCTCGACGGCTGGATGTTCGCCGGCTCGAAGGGGTCGATCCCGAGGTCACCGGAGTCGATGGCGGAACGGATGTCACGATCTGAGAGAAGCACGGTCCTGAGTGTACGTGACGACGCCCCACCGCCGGCCCATTCGAGCACATGTACCAGTCAGCGGACATTAGTGTCCTGGGGCGACCCGCCCGGTGTCACCCGGGCGCTGTCGTTTCCGACGCAGACTTCCACTACTACGTCGAGGTCACCCTGCTGTAGACCAGGCGTTTCCTGCCCGACGCCACGCCAGTGCTAGACTTGTCCGGTAGCTCGTCATGAGCGACTGCCGGCGTAGTTTAATGGTAGAACTGCAGCTTCCCAAGCTGCTGGCGCGGGTTCGATTCCCGTCGCCGGCTCACTGTGATGCCGCAGGACAGACACCCATCTGTCCTGCGGCATCGTTGTTTTCCCCGACGGTTTGCCTACCGCAGGTGCTTCTCGGCCACGAGCCCGGAGGCCCGCACCCCGGACAGCGGGGAGCCCTGGTAGAGGGCCAGGTCATCCCAGTCGCCCCATTCGCCGGCCTGCCAGTGCGCCACGGGCAGACCGTGGGCGGCGACGCGGCCGAGGTACCAGTCGGCCAGGTTGTTCCAGTCGGGGTCGTGGTGGGGCCAACCGATCTCGCCGATGGCACCGCGCGCCCCGGCGGCCTGCAGCCAGGCGCTGAAGTCGGCGAGGTTCTCCTCGATGCGGGTGTGCAGGGCCGTGGGCAGGTCACCGGCGGTGTATCCGTCGCGTTCGGCCTGCCGGACGGTGGATTGGAAGGACCGAGTGTATCCACCGCTGCCGTCGGAGTCCCAGTAGTGGTGTGCGCAGTAGCGGATGCCGGGGTCGCTGATCCAGGGGGTCGGGTTGTACCGGTCCCAGTGGCGCAGGGAGGACCACTGCCATCCGGCGACGTGGATCTCCAGGGTGGGGTCGA
>NZ_DUOE01000093.1 GCF_012838985.1 Corynebacterium sp.
ATCGGCGTCGACCCGGCGGACGACGCCGCCCTGTCGGCCGCCCGCACCATCGTCGACCTGCTCTCACAGTTCGAGGTCCGCGCCGAGACGGTCACCTCCGACCTGCGGGACCTCACGGGTGCGCAGCTGCCCGGCGACGGGACCGCCGGGGTGGACGCGGTCATCGCGTGGCAGCACACCGCCGGCGCCTCCCTCGGGCTGGCCGCCCGCTGGCTGTGCCCGACCGCCCCCGACGCCCCGCGTGCCGGTAACCTGTCCGGCTACTGCGCGGAGGACACCCAGGCGATGGCGGAGGCGCTCATCACCGGGGCCGCCACCGTCGACGAGGGCGAGGCGTTCTTCGCGGACGTCAACGCCCGGGAACACGTCATCGTCCCGCTGCTGGGGGAACGGCGGGTGCTGGTCCTGGGCGCAGGTATCGTTGGTCCGGACCCGGATCTTGAGAACTGGACCGCCGGCATTTCGACGGTCGCGAGCTGGAGGAAGCAATGACGACCCGTGATCTGGTCGGCTACCGCGTGGTGGCCGTCCATGCGCACCCCGACGACGAGGCCATCACCACCGGTGGCTCCCTGTTCGACCTGGCGCGCCGGGGTGCCGACGTCCTCGTCGTCACCTGCACCCTGGGCGAGGAGGGCGAGGTCATCGGCGCCCCCTTCGCGCACCTGACCAACGACCACGCCGACCAGCTCGGCGGCTTCCGCATCGGGGAACTCACCCGGGCCCTGGAGATCCTCGAGGTGCGGGGCCGCTTCCTCGGCGGGGCCGGCCGCTTCCGTGACTCCGGCATGGCCGGCAGCCCGGCGCACGAGAATCCCCGGGCCTTCGTCAACTCCGGGGAGGAGGCCGTCGAGCTGCTCACCCGCATCCTCGAGGCGGAGCGGCCGCACCTGCTCATCACCTACGGGCCGGACGGCGGCTACGGTCACCCGGACCACATCCGGGCACACGAGATCACCCACGCCGCCGCGGAGCGTGTCGACGTGCCCCGCATCCTGTGGACCGTGAGCTCCCTGCCGGAGACGGTGGAGGGCGTCGGGCAGATCACGCAGGTCCCCGAGGGCTGGACCCTGCCCCCGCGGGAGTACCTGGAGAACGCGGGCGTCGAGAAGCATGATCTCGTGGTGACCCTCGACGACGCCGCCCTGGCCGCCAAGCGCGAGGCCATGCGGGCGCACGCGACGCAGATCTGGTTCGCGGACGGGTCCGTGTCCGCGACGAACCCGCGCGCCGCGTGGGGGCAGGGCGCGCACCCGGTGTGGGCGCTGTCCAACCTGCACGCGCAGCCGCTGCTGGGCCGCGAGCACTACCAGCTCGGGGCCGGCAGCCTCCCGGAGGCGGACCTGCTCGGCGGGCCCGGGCTCCTCGACGGCCTGACCCGGGGCGGGGCGGCCGAATGAGCACGCAGAAGGGATTCGTGCGCACTGACTTCAGCCGCGGCGAGGCCGTGGGCGGGCTGATCTGGCTGTCGGTGGCGTCGCTGATCTCGGTGCTGCTCGAGGTCGTCTACCTGGGCACCTGGGTGACGCTGCCCGGTGGGGCCCGTCTGGCCGTGCCGTACACGATCGTGCTGGCGTTCCTGTTCAACATGGTGCTCACCCGCACCGCACGGCTGTGGACCCCGGAGCCGGTCGTCGCGGCGATCCCGCTCTACGTGTGGATGGGCGGGTACCTCGCCCTGATGATGGGGGTCGTGGTGACGGGGGACCAGCTCGTCGGCAGTAATATTCGGAGTGTTCTGCTTCTTTTCGCAGGTCTGGCCGGAGGCGTCTGGCCGCTCGTGCGGGGGAAGTGACATACTAGGTTCCATTATCTGCCGATTTTCAGGTTCTAAAGGAGTGCCCGACGCCCATGACCTACATCATTGCCCAGCCCTGTGTGGACGTGCTTGACCGCTCCTGCGTCGAGGAGTGCCCGGTCGACTGCATCTACGAGGGCAAGCGGATGCTGTACATCCACCCCGACGAGTGCGTCGACTGTGGTGCCTGTGAGCCGGCCTGCCCGGTCGAGGCCATCTTCTACGAGGACGACGTCCCGGAGGAGTGGGACGAGTACTACAACGCCAACGTCGCCTTCTTCGACGACCTGGGTTCCCCCGGTGGTGCCGCGAAGACCGGCCCCGTGGACAAGGACCACCCCTTCGTGGCCGCCCTGCCGCCGCAGAACCAGGAGTAGCCGGTGGCCCGCACGCCTCTGGGCGCCCGTCTGCCCGATTTCCCCTGGGACACCCTCGACGCCGCGAAGGCGACCGCCGAGGCGCATCCGGACGGGATCGTCAACCTGTCCGTCGGCACCCCCGTCGACCCGGTCGCCCCGGGCATCCAGCTGGCGCTGGCGGCGGCCGCCGCGGAGCCCGGTTACCCGCAGACCGCCGGCACCCCGGAGCTGCGGGAGGCGATCGCGGCATCCCTCGCGCGGCGCTACGGCATGACGGGCCTGACCCCGGACGCCGTGCTGCCGGTCGTGGGCACCAAGGAGGCCATCGCGCTGCTGCCCACCCTGCTGGGCATCCGGGAGGGGCTCGTGGTCATCCCCGAGGTCGCGTACCCCACCTACGAGGTCGCGGCGCTGCTGGGCTCCAACCGGGTGCTCCGCGCCGACTCCCTGCTGAAGATCGGCCCGGAGACCCCCGATCTGCTCTTCCTCAACTCGCCGTCCAACCCGACGGGCAAGGTCCTCGGCGTGGAGCACCTGCGCAAGGTCGTCGGCTGGGCACGGGAGCGCGGCGTCATCGTCGCCTCGGACGAGTGCTACATCGGCCTCGGCTGGGACGACTCGAAGGAACCCGTCTCCATCCTCGACCCGCGGGTCTGCGACGGCGACCACACCGGTCTCATCGCCATCCACTCGCTGTCGAAGAGCTCCAACCTGGCGTCCTACCGCGCCGGCTTCCTCGCCGGTGACCGGGCGCTCATCTCCGAGCTCCTCGAGGTGCGTAAGCACCTCGGACTCATGATCCCCGGCCCCGTCCAGGAGGCGATGCTCGTCGCGCTGTCCGACGATGACCAGGAGGCCGGTCAGCGTGTCCTCTACAGTCGCCGTCGCGCGGTGCTCCTGCGTGCGCTTCTCGACGCCGGGTTCACCGTCGACGACTCCGAGGCCGGCCTCTACCTGTGGGCCACCCGCGGTGAGCACTGCCGCGACACCGTCGACTGGCTGGCCGCGCGGGGCATCCTCGTCGCGCCGGGCGACTTCTACGGCCCCCGTGGCGAGCAGTACGTCCGTGTGGCGTTGACCGGCACGGACGAGCGTGTCGACGCCGCCGCGGCCCGCCTCGCCGCCGGTGTGTAGCGCGCCGATCCCGGCGCGGGAGGGTATCTCCCCGCAGCGGGTCGTGCTCCGCGACGTCGTCCCCGCCGACCGCCCGTACTGGGCCGGGTCGGCCGGCGACGCACCCTTCCCGGCCGGCACGCCGCTGGTGGCGGGTGCGGCCCTGGACCGCCCGCAGCCCGCGTGGTTCCACCCTGACGTCCCGCCCGAGCCGGAGATCCCGTTCCGGCACACCGTGGTGTTCGAGGACGAGGACCTCATCGTGGTGGACAAGCCCGGTTTCGTGCCCTCGACGAGCAACGGGCGCATCGTCCGGGAGACGGTGCAGACCCGTCTGCGCGTCGAGTACGGCGAGGACGCGATCGTGCCCCTGCACCGCCTCGACCGGTTGACCTCCGGGATCCTCGTGTGCTCGCGGAGAGCCGCGACGCGGGGCTCCTACCAGCGGTTGTTCCAGGAGCGCGTCGTCGAGAAGCGCTATGAGGCGCGGGTGCACGGGCCGGTGACGGTGGGAGCGGAGTGGGAACTGGTGGAACTGCCCCTGCGCAAGCGGCGGGGCGTCCGGCAGGTGACGGTGGAGGAGGGCGGCACGGTGACGTGGACGTGGCTGCGGGCGGGCGGCCCGGACACGGTGGAGGTGCGCCCCGTCACCGGGCACACCCACCAGATCCGCGTCGTGCTCAACCACCTGGGCATGCCGATCGTCGGCGATGACACCTACCCCGTGGACCGGGGGCTGGCGCTCCACGACTACAGTTCGCCGCTGGCGCTGCGGGCCGTGTCGGTGGCCTTCGATGACCCCCACAGCGGACGGAGACGGGTCTTCGACGTCGCCGGATGAGCCGGGTTGTAGGCTGGACGCCTGAGCAGCAGCCACCTACCAGAAAGAGGTTCCGTGAGTTCTCCAGGCACACGGGGCAGGTCGACGAACCGGTCCAGGGCACTGGCCCGCATCCAGAACAACGCCCGCCAGTTCCTCATGTTCGGTCTGGTCGGTGGTTCCGGCACGGTGGTGAACCTGCTGGTCAGCGTGGCGTCGAAGAAGATCGCCGGCTGGACCGCGGGGGTGTCCGAATATGACGTGTTCCTGCCGCTGGTGGGCACGGACTTCAACATCCGCTGGTTCAACATCTTCATGACGATCGCCTTCCTCGTGGCGAACACCTGGAACTACCAGCTCAACCGCAGCTGGACCTTCCGGGGTCTGCCGCAGCGCACGTGGTGGCGCGGCTTCTTCCCGTTCCTGCTCACCGGCATCGGCGCGTTCCTGGTCAGCCAGGTCGTGGCGACGCTGCTGATGAACCCGCTCTCACCGATCGCCCTGTCCCCGACGATCTTCGACGACTCCTCCGGCCTGCGCACCAAGTTCTACTGGGCGACCGCGATCTCCATCATCGTGGCCATGCCCGTGAACTTCCTGGTCAACAAGCTGTGGGCGTTCCGGAAGCCACGCACGGGTACGCGCGTGGTGGTCGACCAGCAGCCGCAGTAGGGGAGCCGGCGGGGGTCACATCCCGCGCAGCTCGTGGTTGAGCTCGAAGGTGCGGGAGGAGCTGGGCGTCGCCTCCACGGCACCGGTGAGGGAGTTACGGCGGTACATCACGCCGCCCACACCGGAGAGCTCGGCCGCCTTGATGCGGTGTCCGTTGCCCACGTCCGCGCTGCGGGCCACCTCGTCCCACACCGTCACCTTCGTGCCGGCGGTGACGTACAGGCCGGCCTCCACGATGCAGTCATCGCCGAGGGAGATGCCGATGCCGGAGTTCGCGCCCAGGAGGCAGTGCCGGCCGATCGAGATGGCCGCCCCGCTGCCGCCCGTCAGGGTGCTCATGACGGAGGCACCGCCACCGATGTCGGTGCCCTCACCCACGACGACACCCGTGGAGAGACGGCCCTCCACCATCGTGGCCCCGAGGGTGCCGGCGTTGTAGTTGACGAAGCCCTCGTGCATCACCGTCGTCCCCTCCGCGAGGTGGGCGCCGAGGCGGACGCGGTCGGCGTCGGCGATCCGCACCCCGGAGGGCACGACGTAGTCGACCATGCGGGGGAACCTGTCCACGGAATGGACCGTCACCGGACCGCGGGCGCTCAGGCGGCCCCGGACCATCTGGAAGTCGGCGACGGTGCAGGGGCCGTAGTTCGTCCACACGACGTCGGTCAGCAGCTCCGGGGCCCCCTCCAGGTTCACCTCGTGGGGGCGGACCAGACGGTGGGAGAGCAGGTGCAGGCGCAGGTACACGTCATGGGCGTCGACGGGGACGTCGGTGAGCGAGCCGATCGTGGTGGTCACGGCGACCCGGGCGACACCCCGCTCCTCGTCCGGGCCGACCAGTGCGGCGAACTGCTGCGGGGTCTGCTCGGGGCGCACCGTGCCGGCCTCGAGGGGCTCCTCCGTGAGACGGGGAGCGGGGAACCAGACGTCCAGGACGGTTCCGTCATACGTGATGGTGGCGAGTCCGCGCGCGGTGGCTGAAGTCATGGCCGTGACGATACCCGACCCCGGGCCCACTTCGTCAGATTGGCGAGCCCCACCAGCACCACGACCACCACCAGGACGGCGATGACCTGGGAGCGGGCGGCGGCGTCGAAAAGCATGAGCACCACGAGCCCCCAGAGGGCGAGCATCGTGGCCCAGCCGAGCCACGGCCAGCCCCACATGCGGACCGTCGAGATCTCGCCCCGTTCCTCCAGCTGCGGGTGCAGGCGCAGGTAACTGGCGGTGATCATGATCCAGATGACGATGAGGCAGCCACCCACCGCGTTGAGCAGGAAGGTGAGCAGACCCGCCGGATTCCAGTACTGCAGACCCACAGACGCGAAGGCGAAGAGCATCGACAGGACCACCGCGTTGATCGGGACGTTCTCGCGGTTGGTCACGGCGAAGATGCGCGGCGCATCCCGGTCCAGGGCCAGTGAGTGCACCAGCCGCGACGTGCCGTAGATCTGCGCGTTGAACGCGGAGAGCAGCGCCAGGACGATGACGGCCTCCATGAAGCCGACGACACCGGGGATGTGCGCCATCGCGAGCACCGCCGTGAAGGGGGACTCGGCGGCGGTCTCCGCACCACCGAGCTGGTCGTAGGGCAGCAGCAGCGTGATGATGAGCACCGAGCCGATGTAGAACACCGCGATACGCCAGATCACCGAACGCACGGCCACCGCGATCGCCGACTGCGGGTTCTCCGATTCGGCCGCCGCGATGGTCACCAGCTCGATGCCGCCGAACGCGAAGGCCACCGCCAGCAGACCCGCAGCCAGCCCCGGCCAGCCGTTGGGCATGAAGCCGTGGTCCCCGAGGAAGGTGCCCAGACCCACCGCCGACGTGCCGGGCAGCCACCCGAAGACCAGCGACACACCGACCGCCAGGAACGCGATGATCACCGCGACCTTGATGAACGCGAACCAGAACTCGAACTCACCGAAACCCCGGACCTGCGCGAAGTTCACCACCGCGAAGAACACGACGGACACCAGCGCCGGGATCCACGGTTCCACCCCGAACCAGGAGCCCATGATGGCGGCGGCGCCGGTCATCTCGGCGCCCATCACCATGATGAGCATGAACCAGTACAGCCAGCCGAGCGTGAAACCGGCCCAGGGGCCGAAGGCCTGCTTGCTGTACGTGGAGAAAGACCCGGAGGAGGGGCGGGCCGCGGCCATCTCGCCGAGCATCTCCATGACGAACACGACGATGACGCCGGCCGCCAGGTAGGCGAGCAGCACAGCCGGGCCGGCCGCCTGGATACCGACGCCGGTGCCGAGGAACAGCCCCGCCCCGATCGCGGACCCCAGCCCCATCATGGTGAGATGGCGGGTCTTCAGTCCCTTTCCCAGACGTGTGCTCTCGACGGATTCATCCGGACTTGTGGTCATACCTGTCGAGGGTAATGCGCGGGGCACGGGTGACCGCGATCAGCCCCCTGCTCGCGCGCGGTCACTGCCAGATGCGACGCAGCACCGGCTCCGGGTGCCCGACCTCCCGGCGCACCGACCAGTTGGACTCGCCGTTGAGGGTGGAGGCGGAGACGTGGCGCTCGGCGTCGGCGTCCCACACCTGGGTGTCGGCCTCGAGGACGATGTTCGCGCCGATGGTGCAGTTGTCGCCGATGTTCAGGCCGATGATGCCGGAGGAGACCCCGAAGGTGCAGTTCGCGCCGATGGTGATCGGGTCACGCAGGCCGTCGGTGCGGCGGCGCGCCATGATCGTGGAGGACAGTCCGACGTCCGTTCCCTCGCCGATGACGGTGGAGGAGGAGAGACGGCCCTCGATGCGGGCGGCGCCGAGGGCACCGGAGTTGAAGGAGACGTAGCCCTCGCGCAGCACGCGGGTGCCGGGGGCGAGGTAGGCGCCGAGGCGGACGCGCTCGGCCTCGGCGATGTTCACGCCGGAGGGCACGACGTAGTCGACCATGCGGGGCAGCTTCTCGATGCCGTACACGTGGATCAGCCCACGGGAACGCAGCGCGGTGCGGACGAACTCGAAGTTGTCGGGCGTGCAGGGGCCCTTGTTGGTCCACACGACGGTGGACAGGCGACGCAGCGAGCCGTCCATGTTGAGTTCGAGGGGACGCACGAGGCGGTGCGAGAGAAGGTGGAGGCGCAGGTAGACGTCGTGCGCGTCGATCGGCAGCGCCTGGAGGTCGGCGATGGTGGTGCGGACGGCGACCTGCTCGACCATGCGGTCCTCGTCGAGCAGCACGAGCTTGAGCATGTTGTCCGGAATGTCCGCCGCGCCGAGGCGTTCGGTGCCGGGGACGAGGTCCGTTCCGTCGAGAAGCTCGGGTTCGGGGTACCAGGTGTCCAGAATGGTGCCATCCATGGCGATGTTGGCGATTCCGACCGCGGTTGCTCCCTGAGTTGTCATGTCTCCAGAGTCTACGGCCCTGCGTACCCGGACACACGTTGAGTCACCGTGGGTACCCTTGGACAGGTGACCGCACTCGATCTGACCCAGGATCCCGTCGCCCTGACCGCCACGCTGGTGGACATCCCCAGCCCCTCCCACCAGGAGCGGATCATCGCTGACCTGGTGGAGGAGGCGCTTGCCGACGTCCCCTCCGTCCACATCATCAGGAGGGGCAACACCGTCGCCGCCCGGACGGACAGGGGGAGGTCGTCGCGGGTCATCCTCGCCGGTCACCTCGACACGGTGCCCATCGCCGACAACGTCCCCCACCGTCTGGAGGACGGCATCATGTACGGCTGCGGCACGGTGGACATGAAGTCGGGGCTGGCGGTGTACCTCCATCTTTTCGCCACGCTGGCGAATGACCCGGACCTGGCCTACGACCTCACCCTCATCGCCTACGAGTGCGAGGAGGTCGACAGCCAGTACAACGGGCTCGGCCACTTGGCGGTCAGTGACCCGGAGTGGCTCGATGGTCAGCTCGCCCTGCTGGGGGAGCCCTCCGGCGCGGTCATCGAGGCCGGTTGCCAGGGCACCCTCCGGGTCCGGGTGACCACCCGTGGCGAGCGCGCCCACTCCGCCCGCGGGTGGCTCGGCGACAACGCGGCCCACAAACTCGCCCCGGCCATCCAGCGGGTCGCCGAGTGGGAGGCCCGGGAGGTCGACATCGACGGGTGCGTGTACCGGGAGGGACTCAACGTGGTGAAGCTGGAGAGTTTCCTCGCCACCAACATCATCCCGGACGAGGCGTACGCCCTGGTGAACTACCGCTTCGCGCCGGACCTGACGGCGGAGGAGGCGCTGGGGCGCGTCGAGAATCATCTCGCCGGGTTCGAGGTGACGCTGGAGGACGCCGTCGCCGGGGCCCTGCCCGGTCTGGGGGAGCCCGCCGCCGCGGCGCTCATCCGGGCGGTGGGGGAGGTCCGCGCGAAATACGGCTGGACCGATGTCGCGCGTTTCGCCCGTCTGGGGATCGCGGCCGTGAACTTCGGGCCGGGCGAACCGGCCTACGCCCACCGCAAGGACGAGCAGGTCCCGGTGGCTCAGATCAGGCAGGTGGCCTCGCAACTCCGGGATTTCCTCACGACGCGACCCACCTGATCGGGCAGGCGTCTCAGGAAAGCGCTAGGTTTGAGGACTATGGCTCCGAACATCACACCCGATCCCGACAAGGCCCGGATGCTGCGCGGCCCCATGCTGCTGCGCACTGACGGGGCGAAGAAGTCCACCTACGACCAGCGACTGCTGGAACTCGGCTCGGACCACGATTGGCTGCACGCCGACCCGTGGCGCATCCTGCGCATCCAGGGTGAGTTCGTCTCCGGTTTCGACGCCCTGGCCTCCATGCCGAAGGCCGTCACCGTATTCGGTTCCGCCCGCATCCCCGAGGGGCACCCCTGGTACGAGCAGGGCTGCGAGCTCGGCAGGGCGCTCGTGGCGGCCGACTACGCCGTCATCACCGGCGGCGGCCCCGGCCTCATGGAGGCCCCGAACCGTGGCGCGTACGAGGCGGAGGGTCTGTCCGTCGGCCTGGGCATCGAGCTCCCGCACGAGCAGCACCTGAACAAGTGGGTCGACCTCGGCCTGAACTTCCGCTACTTCTTCGCCCGCAAGACCATGTTCCTCAAGTACTCGCAGGCCTTCGTGTGCCTGCCGGGCGGCTTCGGCACGCTCGACGAGCTCTTCGAGGTGCTGTGCATGGTGCAGACCGGCAAGGTCACCAACTACCCGATCGTGCTGCTGGGCACCGAGTTCTGGGGCGGTCTCATCGACTGGATCCGGGAGCGCCTCGCCGCTGAGGGTCTCATCTCCCCGGAGGACATGGACCTGTTCCTCGTCACCGACTCCGTCGACGAGGCCGTGGCGCACATCGTCGACACCCACCGCGTCATGACCGATGAGCGTCTCGCCGACCAGCACCAGGTCGACCAGTACACCCCGGTCCACGAGGTTCTCGAGCAGACCGAGCGTCGCTAACCGCCAGTGGACAGTCCTGCTCTGCCGGCGGTGATGGCGATCGTCAACCGCACCCCGGACTCCTTCTACGACCGGGGCGCGACCTTCGCCGACGACGCCGCCCTGCGCCGCTGCGACGAGGTCATCGCCCAGGGGGCGACGATCGTCGACATCGGCGGGGTGAAGGCGGGCCCGGGCTCACGTGTCGACGCCGCCGAGGAACTCGACCGCGTCCTCCCGGTCATCACCGCCGTCGCGCAGCGCCACCCGGACGTGCTCATCTCCGTGGACACCTGGCGGGCCTCCGTCGCCGACGAGGCCATCCGCGCCGGGGCCGGTCTGGTCAACGACACGTGGGCCGGCTATGACCCGGAACTGGTCGAGGTCGCCGGACAGCACGGTGTCGGCTACGTCTGTTCCCACACCGGCGGCGTCGAACCCCGCACGCGGCCCCACCGGGTGCGTTTCGACGACGTCGTGGCCGACGTCATCGCCGAGACCACCCGCCTGGCCGAACGCGCCGTCAGCGTCGGCGTCCCGGAGGAGCGGATCTTCCTCGACCCGACGCACGACTTCGGCAAGAACACCTTCCACGGTCTCGAGCTGCTGCGCCGCATCGACGAGATCGTCGCCACCGGCTGGCCGGTCCTCATGGCGCTGAGCAACAAGGACTTCGTCGGCGAGACCGTCGACCGGCCGGTGGGGGAGCGCATCCCCGGCACCCTGGCCGCCACCGCCTGGGCCGCCGCCCGCGGCGTCGCCGCCTTCCGCGCGCACGAGGTCGCGGAGACCGTCGACGTCATCCGCATGACCGCCGCCATCGCCGGCACCGCCGCGCCCCTCAACACGATCCGGGGTCTCGCGTGAAGGCCTCGGTGGTCATCCCGGCGCTCAACGAGGAGGCCACCGTCGCCGGGGTCGTCGCCGCCGTGCTGGCCGATGACCCGCACGAGGTCCTCGTCATCGACGCCGACTCCACCGACGCCACCGCCCGCCGGGCGCGGGACGCGGGTGCGACGGTGCTCAACTGGCGGGAGATCCTCCCGCAGATCCCCACCCGCCCCGGCAAGGGGGAGTCCCTGTGGAGGGGCGTCGCCGCCGCGGCAGGTGACATCGTGGTCTTCGTCGACGCCGATCTGCGGCAGCCGGAACCGGGCATGATCCGGGCGCTGGCCGCCCCGTTCGCCGATCCGGGGGTCCACCTGGTCAAGGCCGATTACCGACGCACTTTCCGCGGGGAACCCACCGGAGGCGGTCGTGTGACCGAACTCACGGCCAAGCCCCTGCTGCGTGCCCTGTTCCCCGGTCTGGGGCACATCAACCAGCCCCTGGCGGGCGAATACGCCCTCCGCCGTGCCACCGCCCTCGAGCTGCCCTTCACCGCCGGCTACGGCGTCGAGGC
>NZ_DUOE01000094.1 GCF_012838985.1 Corynebacterium sp.
GCCAGCAAAGCGTCGACCGGAACCGCCGAGCACGCGGATGCACAGAATTTCACGTGCACCGGTGTTGTCGGCGACCTTGAGACGCGATTCCTGCTGGATCACGATGGGTCTCCTTGACCTGGATTGACGTGCGTCAGATTTCCGGCCTGAACGCACCTGGTCTATGTCTTGCTGCTGTCCGGGCTTATCGACGAACCCCTGTTCAGGGTCGAAGGGTCTCGGCGGCGCGTCCGGAAAAGCACACGTCGCCGACCAGCGCGGTCAACCCGGATATTCAACCATACGGGCAGGTCGGAATCCAAATCACCGCTTCTCGACGACCTCCCGCAACGCCTTCTCCTCCGCGCTCTCCGCCCGCTCCTCATGGGTACCGCCGATGACCGCCCGGAAGTATCTGCCCCCATCCCTCACGGAGAGGTAGGTCCCTGGTTCCTCCAGCTCCACCAGTGGGCGGAAGAGTTCGGGGTCGAAGGAGTCCGGGAAGAATTTCAGCTCGCCGGGCCCCGCACCCGTGAGGGTGACTACTTCCAGCCCCAGCGGGGCCAGCTGCTCCTGGTACATGCGGATGCGGTCGAACTTCTCCAGCAGGAGGGAGGAGGTGACCGTGGCGCCCGGGTGCACACTGAGCTCCGGTTGGCCGTATCCGCTGAAGGAGACGCTGACGGTGTTGTCGGCGCCCGGGCCACGGTTGAGGCGGTCCCCTGTGACTCGCGGTCTTGTTTGGCGGCTTTTTCACAACTTCGTTTGGCGGCCCCTTGAGGAGCTGCCATCAGGGACATCCGTTCTCCGCCGTCAGGATCAGGTCCCCCGGCTGGTCACGCCTGGGGTGACAACATCATCCCGAGGCCGACCACCACCAGCACGACCACCAGGAGATAACCCCGCCAGGTTCCGGCACCCGTGCCTCACCTGACATCTGTTCGGTGCCCCACATCGGGCCGCACCACCCTGAGGTCACCCACCTACCCCTCGCGCGTTGTGCCCAGCGCCCGAACACCGTGAGCAAGCCTTCGCTCACGGCAGGGCCAATACTCATTCTTGGCCACACTCGAGACGCAAAGCGGCGTGATTCACTACCGGCATGTCGGGGAGATGACAGTCATCTACTGCGATACATGCGGCCTGTTTCACAAGGACAGCCATGCGGTCGTGCCGCTGCAGGGTGTCCCACTTCCTTGGAAGTGGGACACCTCTATTGACAATGAATTGAAAATTCATTGTCCCAGGACGCGCCTGTTCCACAAGTTATCCCAATAGACTGTCCCGTCAGACCCGTTGCGGAATATACTTCCGGTACGATTTCGGCATGAAGATCGGATATGCCCGAGTGTCGACCGCAAAACAAGACCTCGACCGTCAGGTCGACGCGCTGCGCCAGGAAGGTATTGCGGACAAATACATCTACGTCGACAAGAAATCCGGATCCACCACCAACCGCCCGGGACTCCACAAGGCACTGGATCAAGCTCGCGCGGGTGATGTCATCGTCGTCCACACCCTCGACCGGTTGGGGCGCACCGTTCGCGACACCCTCAACCTGATCCACGACCTCCAGGAGCGCGAGGTCGGGGTACGCACCCTGGCCGATCCGATCAAGGTCGATTCCTCCGACCCTCATGATCCGATGGCCCAACTGGCGGTGGTGATCCTGTCGTTGTTCGGGCAGATGGAACGCACCTACGCCCTCGAGCGCGCAGCTCACGCCCGAGCCGTGGCCACGGCGAAGGGCAAGCGGGTGGGCAGGCCCAGTGTGGTCGACCCAGACAAGTTGAAATATGCCGAGCATCTGCGCAATGAAGGATTCTCGATGCGCGAGATCGTGGAGAAAACAAACATTGCCCGCACCACCCTCTACCGGTACCTACCTCCCCGACCGGTAGATACCCACACCGCCGAAGGACAGGACCTCGCTCCTGGTGCTGGTGAGTGAACATGGCTTCTGAAAAATGACGGACAGTGCAGGTGAGTACTGGCATCAGAATGTCAGAATTCGACTTCACTCGCCCAGGTCACGATAGGCAGCTAGACAGACGAGTTCTGAAAACCCCAGCCGGGCTCGAGGCCGCCCGAGGGGCCCGCCCCGCTCCTGAGTGGAGATACACTGCGCACCGCGCGGAAACTGCTATGAGCACAAAGACATGACCCTCGCCTAGATCGGTACAGTTCTAGGTGTGAGCCGCACCACCGCCTGCCGGACCTTGCGCCGCGAGGCCGGAGTCACCCCACCCCGACGTCGGCGGGAAACGAACCGGGTGGAGTAGTCATGAGCGCAGGCGGCAGGTCCCAGACACCCACCGGCGTCTCCGCACGTGAACACACCGCCGCCGCCCGCTGGGAGATACTGCGCGGACACGTCGAGGACGGGATCCCGTTGACCCGGCTGGCCACCCAGGCAGGGATCGGGTTACGGACCCTGCAGCGCTGGCACGCGGCCTACCGCACCGAGGGAATAGCCGGGTTATCCCCGGTCCAACCAGCACCCCGGGGGCGACGGATCCATCCGGAACTCCATGCCCTGATCGAGGGGTTGGCCCTGATCAGACCACGGCTGACAGGAGCGGCGATCACCCGCAGGGCCAAGGCGATCGCCGCCGAACAGGGCTGGAACACCGTCTCCTCCAGCACCGTCCGCTCGATCATCGGTGACCTGGATCCGGGCCTGCTCACCCTCGCCCACCAGGGGCCAGTGGCCTACCGGGACACCTTCGAGCTGGTCTGGCGACACCGGGCCGAGCGGGCCAATGCCACCTGGCAGGCCGATCACACCGCACTCGACCTCCTCATTCGGGACGCCAACGGTGCCCCCGCCCGCCCCTGGTTGACGGTGATCCTGGATGACTACTCCCGCGCGGTCTGCGGTTACCTGGTCTTTCTCGGTGCCCCCTCGGCGATGAACACCGCCCTGGCGCTGCGGCAGGGAATCTGGCCCAAACGTGATCCCGAGTGGCCGATGTGCGGGATCCCGGACGTGCTCTATGTCGATCACGGCCCGGATTTCACCAGCCATCACCTCGCCCAAACCGCGAGGGACCTGCACTTTGAGATCATCTACTCCGCGGTCGCCCGCCCCCAGGGACGCGGCAAGATCGAGCGGATCTTCCGCACCCTTAACACCGAGCTCCTGGCCGAATTGCCCGGTTATCTCGCACCAGGACACCGGCGTCCCGAACCGGTGCTGACTCTCCCGGAGCTGGATGCCGCCATCGGGGCGTTTATCAGTAGCACCTACCACCAGCGGATTCACCCGGAGATTAACACCACCCCGCAGCAGGCCTGGCTCGGCACCGGTTGGCTGCCACGTCTGCCCGACTCGATTGACGATCTCAACCTGTTGCTGCTCACCGTGGCGACACCGCGGGTCGTCCACCGCGATGGGGTGCATTTCCAGGGGTTGCGGTATCTCTCCCCACTGCTGGCGGCCTACGTCAAAGAACCCGTGGTCATCCGCTACGACCCACGCGATATCTCCGAGATCAAAGTCTTCCACCACGACCAGTACATCTGTACCGCCGTCGACCCCGACCACGCTGCCGCCACCGTCAGTCTCAAAGACATCCAGGCCGCTAGGCGGGCACGACGCCGACAGTTACGCGAGCAGATCAATGAACGCATCGCCGTGGTCGCCGACCATAACCCCCGTCCCAGACCCACGAGCCCGGAACCATCACCATCCGGGACACCAGCCAGGAAGAAGCCGAAGCTGCGTACCTATCTGGAGGAGGATTGATGTCCCCGCACCGCTTCATCGCCACCAAACAACACCGTCGGTTCGTCGAATTCGCCGACGCGGTGCGCCGGCAACGCACCATCGGCATTTGCTACGGGCAGGCCGGCACCGGGAAAACACTCTCCGCCCGGCATTATGCCCACTGGCCGGTGGCCGAGACCCTGCTGGAGGACTGGGGCCCCAGAGATGACTCGGATTGTCAGGTCTATGCAGCCCTGGCGCATAAACGCACGGTCTTCTACACCCCGGAGGTCGCCACTACCCCGAAGCGGATCAGGGAAGACCTCGCCCATCTCAGCGACCGGGTCGCCATCTGCATCGAACAACACCTGATCAACAGTGGCGAGGTGGCACGACCGACCTCGCGGTTGAACAAGTACCTCGACATGATCATCATCGACGAATTCGAGCGCCTCAACCCCACCGCCCTGGAGATGATGCGCGATCGCTTCGACCGCACCAACATCGCCCTGATCTTGATCGGCATGCCCGGCATGGAGCGGAAATTCAGCCGGTTTCCCCAGCTCTACAGCCGGGTCGGCTTCGCGCATGAATACCGCCCCCTGGCCGAGGAAGAACTGGTCTTCGTCCTCGAACGCCGGTGGCGCGCCCTCGGCCAGGACCTCAACACCGAAGACTTCACCGACGCCCAGGCCATCGCCGCGATCGCCCGGATCACCCGCGGCAACTTCCGCCTCGTCGACCGGCTGTTCACCCAGATGCAACGGATCATGAAGATCAACGAGTTGACCACCATCACCGATGATGTCGTCGAAGCAGCCCGCTCCACGCTGGTCATCGGCATCACCTAAAAGAACTGATATTAGCGGTGAGGTGTTGATGGCGGTTGAACAGGAGCGCCTAGCCATCGGTCCAGCCAGTCACCGCTCAGGAGGGCCGGGATGATCAACAACCAGATGGCACCGAGCCAGAACGCGGTCATCGCGTTCGTCAGCAGCAAGGCAAGCCCCACTGGAATCACGCTGAATAGGTAAAGACGTGGAAGAAGCCAGGTGGGTCGACGGCGACGTTTCCACACGGCCCACGCCACGGCCGCTACGACAGCCGCACTGATAACCCACAGAACCGGGGACCTGGGGTCATCTACCAGGGCGGGAGCTACGTCTCCGAACGCCAAGACTCCGAGCACACCTGTGGCCACGAGATTCCAGGTCACATATGTCACCCGGCGGCCAGGCTGCTCATCAGTCATGGTTCCACTCTAAAGGGTGCTGTTGGCATGGGCACGCCTACATTTAAAACCGCCATCTGAAGTTGCTAAAAAGCCGCCAAACGAAGCTGCGAGTCACAGCGGTCCCCGACGGCGATGAGGGAATCCCGGGCCCCGTCCTCGACATCGATATCGAAGGAGTTGTTTATCCTGTATTCCACCTGAGGCAGGTGCGGAATGGTGACCAGGTCACGCAGCAGCGCGCCA
>NZ_DUOE01000095.1 GCF_012838985.1 Corynebacterium sp.
GAAGGGGTGTAACGGAACGCAGGGGTGGATTCACTCGGGTTCGTCATGGTTAAGCAGTGTAGTAGGCGCGCCCAGAAACACACGGTTTGGGATCTCACCTTGCCCGACGTCTGCCGCTACACTGGGCCCAAACGAACAAAACGAACAAATCGCAAGAAACACACACTCAACAGGGACCTCGCAATGACTGCCGCCGACTCCACCTATTTCCCGCCGGGATCCGACGATCTCGGCACAGTCGAGGACTTTCTCGCCGCGTACCGGGCCAGAAAGGGAGAAGATCCGGAACCTCAGTTCTTTCTCTCCGGTCCTGACCGTGATGACCATGTACCCCTGCCCCCGGAGCTGTATCGCATTCTCGTCGACGCGGTTGCGTCCCTGCAGCGCGGCATGGCGGTCACCATCCACCCGAACAACCTGACCATCACCACGCAGGAGGCAGCCGACATCCTCGGGGTCTCCCGACCAACAGTCATCCGGATGATCGACTCCGGAAAGCTCTCTGCACAGCGGATTCACCGACACCGCCGCCTACGGCTCAGCGATGTCATCGCCCTCCGGGATCAGCATCGCGACGAGCAGATGGATTACATCGCAGCCTCCCACGACGAGACACCTCCTCCCTCACGTGAGGAGTACCGCCAGGCGCGGGCGGAGATCATGCGGCGACGCCGAGCCGACCGGTCGGGAGAGTAATGTTCCGGGCGGTTCTCGACACCTGCACGCTGTGGCCCTCACTGCAGCGCGATCTCCTGTTGACCATGGCCAGTCACCGCCTGTATGAGCCTCTGTGGAGTGACATCACCGTCCTTGAGCTGGAATTCCACGAGGCCAGAAAACTGGAGAAAATCAGCCATCTCTCGGCCCGCGATGCAGAGGACCGGGCCCGTCGCCTCATCCAACAGATGAATATCCATTTCCCCGATGCGATGGTGAGAGACACCGACCTGTGGACAGCCCCAGATTTCCTCCCGGACGAGAACGACGCTCACGTAATCGCGGCGGCCGAACTCGGCCACGCAGGAGCCATAGTCACCGACAACCTGCAGGACTTCCCCTCCGCCGCGGTGCCGGATGGAGTGGACGTCCTCTCACCCCGTGACTTCCTCGCTGACACCGTAGGTATCGACCCTGCCCTTGCTTACCGGGCCACAATGGACCTCATCGGGAGGCGGCAACACCCTGCGATGAGTTTCGATGAGGTCCTGTCGATACTCGAGGACCGTTACCGTGCGAAAGAAGCCGTTGAACTGCTCTTACTGGGGCGCGACCTGAGCAGCGACGTCGGCTAGTTCGGGCGCTCGAACACCACGAGAGCGCCGTCGACGCCTCCCGGGCCGACACGTCCCTTGACGTCCACCGCCGTCATCGACTTGTAGAGCCAGCCCTCGCGGGCGTGCTCGTTGAGGATCTTCTCCAGCTTCTTGCCGGACAGCTTGCCACCGATGAGTCCCTCGCGGATCTCGACCACCTTGTACTCCATGCTCACCAGCCTAGACTGGCGGCATGAGCCCGTTCGTGCTGTCGACCAACCTCGCCGTACCCCGCCCGGATCCGGGCGGGGCTGACCGGGTGAGCGGCATCGACAAGCAGCCGGAGCCGTTCCTTGACGTGTTCACCCCGGGACCGGACTACGGGGACGGCCCGGGTGTCGTCGGAGACACCGTCGGCGACACGAAACACCACGGTGGAGCTCAGAAGGCGGTGTACGCCTTCGCCCGCGAGGAACTCGATTTCTGGGAGGACCAGCTGGGGCGCGGGCTGCCCGACGGCAGCTTCGGCGAGAACCTCACCACCTCCGGGGTGGACCTGTCCACATTGCTCATCAACCAGCGGATCCGCGTCGGCACCGCCGAGCTGGAGGTGTCCGTGGTGCGGCAGCCGTGCCGGACGTTCGCCGGCTGGCTGGGGGAGAAGGGCTGGGTGCGCACCTTCTCGGAGCGCGGCCAGTGCGGCGCCTACTTCCGCGTCATGGTCCCCGGCCGCATCACCGCCGGTGACGAACTGCTGCTTATCGACGCCCCCGACCACGACATCGACATGCTCACCGCGTTCCGCGGCGCGCAGGGGGACAAGGAGGCCGCCGCGCGGATCGTGGAGGCGGGCTGCCTGCCGCCGATGTACCACGAGCGCATGGTGCGGCTGGTGTCCTGATGCTGCGCCCGATCTACCTCGTCGTCGGCGTGGTGAGCATGGGACTCGGGGTGCTGGGGATCTTCCTGCCGGTCCTGCCGACCACCCCGTTCCTGCTGCTCAGCGCGTTCTGCCTGGCGCGCAGCTCGGAACGGTTGCACACCTATCTGGTGACGCACCCGGTGCTGGGGGAGTACATCAGCAACTACAACAACCACACCATGACGCGGGAGCACAAGATCCGCACGATCGTCATGCTGTGGCTGAGCATCATCGTGTCCGCCGGCTATCTCGCCTGGTCAGGGCGGACGATTCCGGCGGTCATCCTGCCGCTCATCGCGCTGGGCGTGACGGTGCACATCGCTACTCTGCGGCGGGAGGACGGGGGAGCAGATACACCCGCTCGCCCCGGACCTCCACCGGGTGAATCGTCATCGGAACCCGAGCGGGGTATTTGACCGGGTCACCGGACTTCAGGCACCACAGCCCGTGGTGGAGGGGGCATTCGAGGACAGCGTCGTCGTGCAGCGTGCCGGTCTTCAGTGACCAGCCGACGTGGGGGCAGCGGTCCTCGGTGACGTGGAAGTCACCGGCGAGGTCGCGGACGAGGAGGAGACCGTCGTCGAGAAGCAGGGTGCCGCCGGGGGCGACGTCGTGAACTGAGGCGATGTCCTTCATACCCCCCAGGCTATCAGTAGACAGCTTGGTCTATCGCGTGGTACGGTGGGCGGCACGATCAAGAAGTTCAGCCTCCCCCTGATCGGCTGACTGGCAACCGTGACTCGCACAACGGTGCCCCAGGGAAACGATCGGCCCGCCTTCGCAACCGCGACGGGAAACACGCGATAACCAGGAGAAACTCCCATGCAGTGCACCTCTTTTGCACGCGGCCACAACGTCCATTACATCCAGGCGAAGCTGGCCCACAAACGGCCCGGCGAGATCAAGAAGGTCTGCGTCCTCGGCCACGACGGACACTGGCTCACCTTCGAGATGGACGGCCACATCCACCGAATGTGGAACCACGACCCCGCGCAGGTCCGCGCCTTCCACGACCAGGCGGTGGCCCTGCAGAGCATCCCCCACACCGCGTCCTGCCCCCTCTACTTCACCTCGGTGAACCTGATGATCGCCCGCCACGACGAGACGGTCATGCTCTACGCCGACCCGGAGGGCCCCACCGACTGCGACGACCGCCCGAACGTCTTCTTCCTCAACGTCGACCGGGACCGCGAATGACAGAAGGCGCGGCCCCCGTGGTGGGGGACCGCGCCTTCCGCGCCTTCCGCTCGGCGGCCGGCGGCCGGGGCAGGGGGTCAGTCGCCCTGCACGGCGGCGTCGAGGGCCTGACGCTCCTCGCCAGAGGCGCCGTCCTCGGAGACGATCGCCGGGATCTTGCCCTTGGCGAACTTGTTGACGATCATCGCGATCGCGCCGTCACCGGTGACGTTCGCGGCGGTGCCGAAGGAGTCGACCGCGATGTAGGCGGCGATCATCAGCGCGACCTGCGCGTCAGTGAAGCCCAGCATGGAGCTGAGCAGGCCGACGGCCGCCATGATCGCGCCGCCCGGCACGCCCGGCGCGGCGATCATCGTCACGCCCAGCATGAGGATGAAGCCGATGGCCAGGCCGGGGGAGACGTCGATACCCGCCATGTAGACGATGGCGAAGGCGTACAGGCCGATCTTCATCATCGAGCCGGCCAGGTGGATCGTGGCGCACAGCGGGACGACGAAACCGGCGACGTTGACGTCGACGTGGTTACGCACCGTGGAGGCGTAGGTGACCGGGATCGTCGCCGCGGACGACGAGGTGCCCAGGGCGGTGGCGTAGGCAGGCAGCATGGTGCGGAACGCCTTGAACGGGTTCTGACCTGCGATCATGCCGGCCACGGTGAACTGGATCGCCAGGAACACGAACGTCATGCCGACCGACAGCAGCAGCACCTTGCCGAAGGCCAGCATCGTGTCCATGAGGTTGCCGTTCATGCCCATCGACAGGAACATGCCGAAGATGAACACCGGCAGCAGCGGGATGATGAACGCCGAGATCACCTTCATGACGACGCGTTCCAGGTCACGCGAACCCTTGTACAGGGTGTCGGACTTCACGGCCGTCATCGACAGCCCCACGGCGAACGCCAGCAGGAGGGCGGTCATCACCTCGAAGGGCGGGGTCATCTCGATGGAGAAGTAGGGGGTCAGGCCGCCCTCGTCGATGTCGGAGGCCTGCACCTCCTCCTGCCCGGCCAGCAGCCACGGGTAGACCGTGAGGGCCACGACGTAGGCGAGGAGTCCGGAGAGGATCGTCGA
>NZ_DUOE01000096.1 GCF_012838985.1 Corynebacterium sp.
GGCCAGCTCCCACGCCCGGTGCGCCGAGAGATCGAGTTCGCCGAGGCCTCGGTAGCTGACGTCCACCCCGTCGCAGACGAAGGTCACGCACAGGTCCCGGGACAGGGAGATGGAGACGACGGTGTCACTGAATCCGTCGTCGCTGAGACCGCGACGACGGACCCACGTGGCGGGGCGCAGGGCCGGGAGGAGGGTGGACGGGGACAGGGGCGACATGGGCGATCCTCGGGTCGGGAGCTTCTTCCTTCACCACTGTTGGACTCCGGAAACCGCCCGGAGGTTCCCTGTCCCCCGAAAATTCCTAGAACGGGGGCTGCTCGTCCTCGCTGCCGTCCGCGCTCAGGCCGAGGACGGCGATGAGCTGGTCACCCGTCCAGATCTGCAGGTCCTGTCCCTTGGCGATGAGCTCCTCCGCCCGCTTCTCCTTGGACGTCTTCGTCGCCCAGGTGCCGGCCACGAGGATCGTGGTCTTCCGGGTGACGTTCTTCCCGATGTCCGCCCCCATGTCCGCGATCGCCGACCACAGCCGCCCTTTGTCGAAGGGCTCGAAGTCACCGGTCAGGGTGACGTGCTGGCCGAAGAGCGGACCCGTCGGATCCGCGTCCGGGTTGGGCTCGGGGATGACGTCCGGCGTGGCCACCGACTGCCAGGGGGCACGACGCGCGGGCTTCTGCGCCGGGGCCTGGGCGGGGACGGCCGGCAGGCCGGGACGCTGACGCAGGACCGGGTGGACCGCATCCTGCCGCAGGGTGCCGGTGAGGAAGCCGGAATCCTCCTGCAGTTCCCGGAAGGGACCCCGGTGATCCGCGCGCCGGGCCAGTTCCACGACGATGCCGGCCGCCGCGCGGGCGTCCTCGGTCGCGTCGTGGTGCCTGCCCAGCGGTACACCCAGACCGGCCGCCACCGTGGGCAGCCGGTGGTCGGGCAGACCGAGCTCGGCCGCCCGGGACAGCACCAGGGAACAGCCGAAGGTGAGCTCCGGGACCGGCAGGTCGGACGCCAGACAGGCA
Organism: Corynebacterium sp.; assembly: GCF_012838985.1. GTDB lineage: Bacteria > Actinomycetota > Actinomycetes > Mycobacteriales > Mycobacteriaceae > Corynebacterium. The sequence continues at coordinate 1,011 of NZ_DUOE01000096.1, forward strand.
CGACGCAGCGCCATCATGTCGAACTGGGCGTTGTGGGCGACCACCGGCAGATCACCGATGAACTCCACCAGACCGGGCAGCCGCTCCGCGAAGCCCGGCTGGTCCGCCACCATCTCCGGGGTGATGCCGTGGATGGCGACGTTGCCGTCCTCGAAACCCGCCAGCTCCGACGGGGGAGCGCACAACCACGACTCGGCCGCGACCTCCACGCCGTCGATGAACCGGACCACACCGATCTGGCAGATGGACCCCACGTCCGAATTGGCGGTCTCCACGTCGAATCCCACGAAGCTGAGCCCGGTGACCCCGCCGACGGAGGCGGTGGGGGCCTCACCCCGCAGAGCGGCCTCCACGTCGGCGATGAAGTCCTCGGCCGCCCGGTCCTGGCCGGGGGCGAAGGTCACCGTCGTGCCGGGGCCCTCGAGGAGGACCACGCCGACGTCGAGAAGCGTGGGCGGCGTGCACCGCACACCGGTGACCTCCGCCAACGGGACGGTGACCACGGTCTGCCCGGTGAGGGCGGCGGCCAGCGCCGACTGTTCGATGCGGATGCTCGTCTCGGTGACGCTGAGATGCGCGCCGTGGGCCGGGATCACTCGTCGACTCCGTTTCTTCGGGGGCTGGGTCAGGCCAGTCTACCCGGCTACGATCGGGGGGTATGAGCAGCCGCCAGCGTTCGTGGGCGCGCCGGTACGACCCCTTCGACCGGACCTGCCCCAGCCGCGACCTGCTCACTTCCGTGGGGGACAAATGGACGATCCTCATCATCCTCGCGCTGGAGCAACGGCCCCTGCGCTACGGACGCATCGAGCAGATCGTGGACGGCATCTCCCAGAAGATGCTCTCCCAACGCCTGCGCACCATGACCGGGGACGGCCTCATCGCACGCTGGGCCTACGAGGAGATCCCGCCGCGGGTCGAGTACGAACTCACCGACCTGGGCAGGAGCCTCCTGCCCGTGGCGCAGGCTCTCGTCGACTGGGTCGCGGACAACTACGCCACGGTGGAGGAACACCACCGCTGAACGGGGGGTCAGTGCTCCTCGTCGGTGTACTCGTCGCGGAGGGCGGCGCGACGCTTCGCGGCGAGCTGCTCCTCCTCGCTCATCTCGGAGAGGCTCGGCATGTCGACCACGGGCTCGTCCTCCGGCTCCTCCGGGGTCTCCTCCGGCTCCGCGTCGAGCTCCTCGACCGGCGGTTCGGTGGCCGTCTTCTCCGCGGTGGCCGCGGAGTCGGCGGTGACCTTGTCACCCACGACGCCGAGATCCTTCTCGCGCTCGGCCTCGTCGACGACCTCGAGGTCCTCGATCTCGTCCTCCTCGTCGAAGGCCGGGGGCTCGATCTGCTTGAGCACCATCGTCGCCCGGGCCGGGACCGTGATGGTGCCCTTCGCGTCGATGATGGACGCCTCGATCGGGTAACCGATGTCCTCGGTGGTGTCGACGAGCAGCTGCCAGCGGACACCCAGGGAGCGCGGCGGGAGGGTGAACTCGATCTCCTCGTAGTGCGCGTTGAACATCATGATGAACGAGTCGTCCACGATCTTCTGGCCGCGGGCGTCCGGCTCACTGATGGCGTTGCCGTTGAGGTAGACCATGAGCGCCTTACCGAAGGCGAAGTCCCAGTCGTCCTGGGTCATCAGCTTGCCGGAGGGCACCAGCCACGCGATGTCACGCTCACGGACGTCGGAACCCAGCGGGCCACCGGCGAGGAAGCGGCGACGACGGAACACCGGGTGACGGCGGCGGATGTTGAGCAGACGCTTGGTGAAGGCGTGCAGCGACGCGTTCTCCTCCAGCTGGTCCCAGTTCATCCACGCCAGCTCGTTGTCCTGGCAGTAGACGTTGTTGTTGCCCTCCTGGGTGCGCGCCATCTCATCACCGTGCGAGAGCATCGGGGTGCCCAGCGACAGGATGAGCGTGGTGAGGAAGTTGCGGCGCTGACGGGCACGCAGGGCCAGGATCTCCGGATCGTCGGTCGGACCCTCCACGCCGTGGTTCCACGAACGGTTGTGGGACTCACCGTCGCGGTTGCCCTCGCCGTTGGCCTCGTTGTACTTGTGGTTGTAGCTGACGAGGTCGTTGAGCGTGAAGCCGTCGTGCGCGGTGATGAAGTTGATCGACGCCGTGGGGCGACGGCCGTTGTTGGCGTAGAGGTCCGAGGAACCCGTCAGCCGGGAGGCGAACTCACCCAGGGTGGCGGGCTCGCCACGCCAGAAGTCACGGACGGTGTCGCGGTACTTGCCGTTCCACTCGGTCCACAGCGGCGGGAAGTTGCCCACCTGGTAGCCGTCGTGGCCGACGTCCCAGGGCTCGGCGATGAGCTTCGCCTGCGAGACGACCGGATCCTGCTGGACGAGGTCGAAGAACGTCGCCAGACGGTCGACGTCGTGGAGCTCACGGGCCAGGGTGGAGGCGAGGTCGAAGCGGAAGCCGTCGACGTGCATCTCGGTGATCCAGTAGCGCAGCGAATCCATGATGAGCTGCAGCGAGTGCGGGTCCCGCACGTTGAGGGAGTTGCCGGTGCCGGTGTAGTCCATGTAGTGGTACTTGTCACCGTCCACGAGGCGGTAGTACGCCTCGTTGTCGATGCCGCGGAACATGATCGTCGGGCCCAGGTGGTTGCCCTCGGCGGTGTGGTTGTACACCACGTCGAGGATGACCTCCATGCCGGCCTCGTGGTAGGCGCGGACCATGCCCTTGAACTCGGAGACGGCGCCGCCGGGCTTGCGGGCGGCGGCGTAGTCCTGGTGGGGGGCGAAGAAACCGAAGGTGTTGTAGCCCCAGTAGTTGCGCAGGCCGAGGTCGCGGAGACGGTCGTCCTGGAGGAACTGGTGCACCGGCATGAGCTCGATGGCGGTGACACCGAGATCCTTGAGGTAGGAGATGATCGACGGGTGCGCGAGACCCGCGTAGGTGCCGCGCAGGTTCGGCGGCACGTCCGGGTGCGTCATCGTCATGCCCTTGACGTGGGTCTCGTAGATGACGGTCTCGTAGTAGGGGATGCGGGGTGCGCGGTCGGAGCCCCAGTCGAAGAAGGGGTTGATGACCACGGACTTCATCGTGTGGCCGAGGGAGTCCTCCGTGTTGCGGCCGGACCCCGGCGGGTCGGCGAAGATGTCGTAGGAGAACAGGGAGGGGTCGCCGTCGAAGTCGCCGTCGAAGGCGCGGGCGTAGGGGTCGACGAGCAGCTTGTTGGGGTCACAGCGCTTGCCGTTGTGCGGGTCGTAGGGGCCGTGGACACGGTAGCCGTAGCGCTGTCCGGGCTGCACTCCGGGGAGGTAGCAGTGCCAGACGTTGGCGTCGACCTCCTCGAGGTTGATGCGGACTTCGTTGTCCTCCCGGTCGATCAGGCACAGTTCCACCTTCTCTGCAACATTCGAGAAGAGTGCGAAGTTGGTGCCTGCGCCGTCATAGGTGGAACCCAGGGGGTAGGGGTCACCCGGCCAGACCGTGTAATCATGGTCGGACTCAGTAGTCATATGGACAGATCATAATGTAGTGCGCCGCGATCCACTTGCTCACGCGCGGGCCGTGTCGAGCCCCGCGAGCATGAGTTCCACTCCCCGGTGGAAGTCGCCGGAGGCGTCACACGGCTTCTCGGCCCCCGTGTCCGCCGCGTGCTGCGCCCGTGCCTGTTCCAGGGCGGTCGCTCCGAGCACCAGGTGGAGGAGGGAGGCGGCGCCGACACGCCGCAGGTCGGCGTCCCCCTCAAGGGTTCCCGCCAACTGCTTCTCGACGACCTCCCGCGTCTCCGACTCCGGCTGCGAGAGGGCGGCGGCGACGAGTTCCGCGCCGTCGCGGCGCGAGAGCATCGACTCCCGCAGCAGCCCGGCGAGGGCCGGGGCGGTGCGCGGGGCGGCGTCGGTGAGCACCGGCGCCAGGATCTCCTCCGCGATGGCGGCGATGAGCTGCTGTTTGTTGGCGATGTGCCAGTAGAGTGCGCCCGGGGCGACACCGAGGGACGTGGCGACACGACGCATGGTCATGTCCGCCAGGCCGTACGTGTCCAGGATGGTGACGGCGGCGGTGACGATGGATTCGCGGGTCAACTGCACATCCTGGAGCCTACCTGGTGACCAAACTCCCAGGGTTCCTTCAGCCCGCGGGGTGCGGTGGTTGATATGGTGACCACTCGACGTACCCAAACCTTCCGGCAGGAGTTCCCAGCAGTGACTGTGAAGAAGACCATCGTGGCGCTCGCCCTCACCGTTCCCCTCATGTTCGTCGCGGCCTGCGGTGGCGGGGAGACGGCTGAGAGCACCGCCACCGGGGTGCCGACGGCGAACACCGTGACCTCCACCCGCACCACGGAGTCGACGACGTCGGTCACCTCCGAGGAGGAGTCCAGCAGCGAGGAGCCGACCTCCGAGGAGCCCACGGAGGAGCCGGTGGAGGAGCCCGCCGAGGAGCCGGCCCCGCCGGCCGTCGACCCGCTGCTCGACGAGCTCTACGAGGAGCCGGAGCCGGTCACCGGCGGCCACGCGGCGAGCGAGACGGACCGCGCCGAGATCGAGCAGCTGGTCCGGGGCATCTACGAGGTCGAGACCTTCCACCAGTTCCTCCGCTACGTCCCGGAGAACACCTGCAACGAGGCCGTCGCCGCCCAGGGCGGCCCGCAGGCCATGGACCTGGCCGGCATCCCCGACCAGCCGCTGCACCAGTGGGACGTCTACGCCGCCGCACAGCCGCACATCGCCTCCGTCGATGACATCCGCGTCGAGGGCAACCACGCCTCCGCCGTGGTCACCGCGGTCTCGGCCGGCCAGACGGAGACCCGTACCCAGCGCTACCTGCACGAGGACGGCCGCTGGAAGTTCTGCAACTGACGGTGAGGATCCCACGCACGGTGGGCACCGCCGCCGGGGTGGCGGCCGTGTCCCTCCTCATCCATTCCGTGGTCGGCGGCCTCTGGGGTCTGCTGCGGCCCGCGTACTCCGGCACCCTCGCGGAGGGCGGGCAGGTGATCATCGACGCCGCCGCCGGCAGTGTCGAGTTCATCTCCTTCGGCAGCTTCGTCGTCGCCACCGGCCTGCTCGCGACGCTCGTCTCCCTGAGCACCTACGTCCTGTCACCGGACACGCGCGGCCCGGCGATGCTCTGGTGGCTCATGGCGGTCGCGGCCCTCTCCGCCTTCTCCTTCCTGGCGGTGGGGACGGTGACCTCCGGCCTGCTCCACGACATCGGGGACCCCGACCTGCTGTCCCAGGGGGACCGCGTGAGCATGGTCCCGGGCCTCGACCCGGGCGTCGGGTGGCTGGTCGCCCCCTTCCTCGCCGCCCTCGCCTACTGGTGCTCCGCCCTCGTGACCCCGGAGACCGACACCCCGACCCTGCCGATACAGTGAGAGACATGACGCCGCCTGACACCCCCGCTTTCCCGACCGTCGAGATCGACCCGGAGGCCGTGGACCGACTCATCGCCACCGCGCTCGACGAGGATCTCACCTACGGTCCCGACATCACCAGCCGGGCCACCGTGCCCTCCGGACACCGTTCCGAGGCGCAGATCGTGTCCCGCCAGGCGGGCACCATCGCCGGACTCTTCGTCGTCGACCGGGTGCTGCGTCAGGTGGCCACCTCCGACTTCCGCGTCGAGGAGATCACCCCGGACGGCAGCCGCGTCGGCCCGGGGGACGTGGTCGCCCGCATCGAGGCCGGCACCCGTGACCTGCTCACCGCGGAGCGCACCCTGCTCAACCTGCTCACCCACCTCTCCGGCATCGCCTCGGCGACGGCCCGCTGGGTCGACGCGGTCGAGGGCACCGGCGCGCAGATCCGTGACTCCCGCAAGACCCTGCCCGGCCTGCGTCTGCTACAGAAGTACGCCGTGACCACCGGCGGGGGAGTCAACCACCGACTGGGCCTGGGCGACCGGGCGCTCATCAAGGACAACCACGTCGTCGCCGCCGGTGGCGTGCTCCCGGCGTTCCGCGCCGTGCGCGAGCAGTTCCCGGACAAATGGTGCGAGATCGAGGTCGACACCCTGGAACAGCTCGACGAGCTGCTGCCGGAGAAGCCGGACGAGATCCTGCTCGACAACTTCGAGCCGTGGATGGTGCAGACGGCGGTGCAGCGTCGTGACGCGGTCTCGCCCGACACCCTCCTCGAGGCCTCCGGTGGCCTCACCCTCGACGTCGCGGCCGACTACGCCCGCACCGGCGTCGACTACCTCGCTGTCGGGTCCCTGACCCACTCCGCGCCGGCACTCGACCTGGGGCTGGACTTCTAACTGGGCCACGCCACGGCGGACTCGCCCGTGGCGTCGGTGCTGATCTCGTCGATGGCGTGCAGCACCTGGTTGATGGCCACCGCCGTGTTGTGCTCCAGCTGGAGTTCCGTCATGCCCTCCCGGACGGGCGCGGTGAACTCGACGCGCACCTGCAGGCCGTCGTTGTCCTCGTGGCAGAAGGCCTTCGTGGTGATGGACGCCTCGTTCCAGTCGTTGCACAGCAGGAACATGCGCAGGAAATCGGCCTCCGGGTCGAGACCCGGGTCCCAGTGCCCCTTGATGAGGTAACTGGGCCCGTTGTCCAGGAAGAAGCCGAAGAGCACGTCATTGATCCAGGCGATGATGACGTCCTCGTCACCGTGGGTCTTCTCGATGCCGAGATTGCCCAGTGCCTCACGCACCCGCTCGAGGGTGACCCCCGTGGGCTCCCCCTCGGGGGCGTCGAACTCCTCACCGGGATCCCACCCGTGGTCGGTGCTCATGCTGGCGGAGTACTCCTCATGGGGGTCGGGTTCCTCGCCGGGTTCGATGTCCTCCCGGCTGCGGCGGTGGTCGAGGTCGCGGAGTCGCACGGTGTCGTCGTCAAGCTCATTGACGCTGACGTGGCGGTCACGGGGGAGCGGACCGTTGAGGGCGGCGGTGTCCTGCTTGCGGCGCCGCGCGGCGGTGTCCTCGGAGTCGGGCATGGCCAGCTCGGGGAAGTCCCCGATGAGATGGTCGACGGCCAGGCGGGCGGTCTCCATCGACAGGCGCACGAAGTCCGCGAGCTGCGCGTCGGTGATCCCCGTGTCGACGAGCATGCTGGAGCGGGCGTGGAGGCTCACCGCCGTGTCGTGCCCGACGCGCAGCGACAGGGTCGGGCCGAGGCGCTCATGGTTCCAGGCGGTGATGGTGCGGGCGAGGGCACCGGTGTGCTCCATGCCGATGGTGCTGCGCATGTCCATGTCGAAGACCAGCGCGCCGGGGCTGCGTTCGTCGAGGTAGGCGGTGACGATGTGGTCGTGCCAGGGGAACACCAGCCGGTCAGCGCCCACATAGGCGTGGAAACCGAAGGACTCGGCAGCGACGTAGACCTCGGTCAGCGTGACCATCAGGCTGACACCTCCTGCATTCTCCGGGCCGTGCTCGGGTGGTAGGCCCCTGACCTCTACAATAAGGCAACATAGACTCTGGCCCATCCGCTTTCATCCTGGCAGTTCGAGGAGAACCTTCACGATGCTCAACATCATCGACCTGCGCGGTCGTACCCCGTCCACCAGCGAACTGCGACGTGCCCTGCCGCGCGGTGGCACCGACGTCAACGCTGTTCTCCCGACCGTGGCGCCCATCGTCGAGGCGGTCCGTGAACGTGGTGCACAGGCGGCGCTCGAGTACAGCGCGAAGTTCGACGGCGTCACCCCGACCTCGGTGAAGGTGCCGGCGGAGCTTCTGCAGCGCGCCGTCGACACGCTCGACGAGGAGGTCATCACCGCCATGCGGGAGGCGATCTCCCGCGTGCGCAAGGTGCACGCCGACCAGAAGCCGGACCCCCACACCACGACCGTCGCGGAGGGCGCGACCGTGACCGAGGTGCACCTGCCCATCGACCGTGTCGGCCTCTACGTGCCGGGCGGCAAGGCCGTGTATCCGTCGAGCGTCATCATGAACGTCGTCCCCGCCCAGGAGGCCGGCTGCCGTTCCCTCGTCGTGGCGTCCCCGCCGCAGGCGGACCACGACGGCTGGCCGCACCCGACGATCCTCGCCGCCTGCCACCTGCTCGGTGTCGAGGAGGTGTGGGCCGTCGGCGGTGCCCAGGCCGTGGCGCTGCTGGCCTACGGTGATGATGAGACAGCACTCGAACCGGTCGACATCATCACCGGCCCGGGCAACATCTTCGTCACCGCCGCGAAGCGCCTGGTCAACGGTGTGGTCGGCATCGACGCGGAGGCGGGCCCCTCCGAGATCGCCATCCTCGCGGACTCCTCCGCGGACCCGGTCTACATCGCCTATGACCTCATCTCCCAGGCGGAGCACGACGACCTCGCGGCGTCGGTGCTCATCACGCACGATGAGGAGCTGGCGCGCGCCGTCGACAAGGAGATCGACGAGCGGTACACCGTCACCCGCAACGCCGAGCGCGTCGCCGGGGCACTGCGGGGACAGCAGTCCGGCATCGTGCTCGTCGACGACCTGGAGCAGGGCATCGCCGTCGCCGACGCCTACGCCGCCGAGCACCTGGAGATCCACACGGAGAATGCCCGCGAGGTGGCGGAGCGTATCCGTCACGCCGGCGCCATCTTCGTCGGCGCCTACTCGCCGGTGCCGCTGGGCGACTACGCCGCCGGTTCCAACCACGTCCTGCCGACCTCCGGCACGGCCCGGTTCTCCTCCGGACTGTCCACCCACACCTTCCTGCGGGAGGTCAACCTCATCGAGTACGACCGCACCGCACTGAAGGAGATCGGCCCGCACATCATCGCGCTGGCCGACGCCGAGGATCTGCCGGCCCACGGCGAGTCCATCCGTTCCCGCTTCGAGATTATGTAGGAGCCATGACCCGACTCTCTCTTGACCAGCTGCCCCTGCGCGAGGAACTGCGCGGCCAGTCGCCCTACGGCGCCCCGCAGCTCGACGTCCCCGTCCGCCTCAACACCAACGAGAACCCGTATGCGCCGTCCCAGGCGCTCGTCGACGATCTCGTGGAGACGGTGACCAAGGTCGCCGCCGACCTCAACCGCTACCCGGACCGCGACGCCGTCGAGCTGCGCACCCGCCTGGCGGAGTACGTCACGGAACAGACCGGCGTGGACGTCACCGTCGACCACCTGTGGGCCGCGAACGGCTCCAACGAGGTCCTCCAGCAGCTGCTGCAGGCCTTCGGCGGACCGGGCCGCAGGGCGCTGGGTTTCCAGCCCTCCTACTCGATGCACCCGATCCTGTCGGCCGGCACGCAGACGGAGTTCATCGACTGCCCGCGCGGCGCGGACTTCCGCATCGACATCGACGCGGCGCTGGCCGCCATCGCGGAGCACCGCCCGGACGTCATCTTCATCACCACCCCGAACAACCCGACGGGTGACGTCACCTCGCTCGAGGACATCCGCACGCTTCTCGACGCCGCCCCCGGCATCGTCATCGTCGACGAGGCCTACGGCGAGTTCTCGCCGTCCCCGTCGGCGACGACGCTGCTCGCCGAGTACCCGGCGAAGCTCGTCGTGTCCCGCACGATGTCCAAGGCCTTCGACTTCGCCGGCGGTCGCCTCGGGTATTTCGTCGCGGACCCCGCCTTCGTCGAGGCCGTCATGCTGGTGCGCCTGCCGTACCACCTGTCGATGCTCAGCCAGGCGGCGGCGACCGTCGCACTGCGGCACCGGGAGGACACGCTGGCGACCGTCGAGAAGCTCTCGCAGGAGCGCATCCGCGTGGTCGCCGCCCTGCAGGAACTGGGCTACGATGTCGTCCCCAGCGAATCCAACTTCGTGTTCTTCGGCACCTTCGCCGACCAGCAGGCGGCATGGCGGAAGTTCCTCGACGCGGATGTCCTCATCCGTGACGTCGGCGTCGCCGGCCACCTGCGCACCACCATCGGACTGCCCGCGGAGAACGACGCCTTCCTCCGCGCCGCAGCCGACATCATCAAGGAGATCAAGTGACTGACCGTATCGGAAGCGCGACCCGCACGACCTCCGAGTCCGACATCACCGTCGAGATCAACCTCGACGGTTCGGGCCGGGTCGACGTCGACACCGGCCTGCCGTTCTTCGACCACATGCTCACCGCGTTCGCCGTCCACGGTTCCTTCGACCTGAAGGTCCACGCCAAGGGTGACATCGAGATCGACGCACACCACACCGTCGAGGACACCGCCATCGTCATGGGACGCGCGCTTCTCGACGCCGTCGGCGACAAGGCCGGCATCCGTCGTTTCGGTTCCCGTCAGCTGCCGATGGACGAGACCCTCGTCGAGGCGGTGGTCGACATCTCCGGCCGTCCCTACTTCGTCATGCGCGGTGAGCCGGACCAGATGATCACCGCCGTGATCGGCGGGCACTACGCCACGGTGATCAACGAGCACTTCTTCGAGACCCTGGCACTCAACGCCCGCATCACCCTCCACGTCATCTGCCACCACGGCCGCGACCCGCACCACATCACCGAGGCCGAGTACAAGGCCGTCGCCCGTGCGCTGCGGGAGGCCGTCGAGAAGGATCCGCGCGTCGAGGGCGTGCCCTCCACCAAGGGAGCTCTGTAGAAAGTGCTCTCCATTGCTACGGTGGCACAGGAGAGCCAGGACGACAGTCTCTGGCTCGTGTACCTGATGTTCATCGTCGCCGGTCTCCTGGTCGGCGGCACCTGGTCCGCGCACCAGGCGGACAACAGGGGACTGGCGATATTCCTGGCACTGTGCGCCATCGTGTCGTTGGCGGGTGCCGTGTTCTGGATGATGGGAGCGATGGGCTAAGTGGCACAGGCGGGACTGACACGCGCGGAGATCGAGAACCTCGACAGCATGTGGAAGGCCCCCGGTTTCATACCCACCCTCATCGCGGTGTTCGCCGCGTTCGGTGCCTGGTCGCTGCTGCTGCCGGTGATCCCGCTGGCCGCGCTCGACCACGGCCACTCCGCCACCCTCGCCGGTGCCACCACCGGCGTGTTCATGGCCGCCACGGTGGCCACCCAGATCTTCACGCCCATGATGCTGCGGAGCATCGGGTACAACCCGGTGATGGTCGCCGCGGCGTTCATGCTCGGTGTGCCCGCACTCGGCCACCTGCTGGGCACGGACGCCTGGATCCTCCTGCTCTTCTCCGCCCTGCGCGGCGTCGGCTTCGGCGCCCTGACGGTGGCGGAGTCCGCGCTGATCGCCGAGATCGTGCCCGCCCGTTTCCTGGGCAAGGCCTCCGGCATGCTCGGCGTGTTCCTCGGCGTGGCCCAGATGATCGGGCTGCCCACGGGCCTGTGGCTGGCGGGGGAGTTCGGCTACCCGACGGTGTACGTCACCGCCGCGGTCGTGGCACTCGTCGCCGCGGTCATGTGTCTGCGGATCCCACGTATCCGCGCCCAGCGCCGCCCGAAGGACGCACCCGGCGGCGACGTGTCCATGTGGAAGCTCGTTGCCGTGCCCGCGGTGGCCGTCAACACCCTGGCCATGAGCTTCGGTGCCGTCTCCTCCTTCCTGCCGGCGGCGGTGCAGGACCTCGACCCGGTCACCGGGGCCGTCATCGGCGGTTTCATGCTCTCCATCATCGGCGGCGCGGCGATGGTGCTGCGCTACTTCTCCGGGGTGGTCGCTGACCGGGCGGGGCATGCCGGGGTGACCATGCTCCCCGGCCAGGCGATGGGCTTCGCGGGTGTCGCGCTCATGGCGCTGGTCATCGCCAACGGCTGGTCCGTGTGGTGGCTCGTGCTCGCGGGCGTGCTCTTCGGCGGCGGCTTCGGCATGGTGCAGAACGAGGCCCTGCTGGAGATGTTCCAGCGCCTGCCCCGCACCAAGGTCTCCGAGGCCTCCGCGGTGTGGAACATGTCCTACGACGCCGGCACGGGCATCGGCTCCGTGGTCCTCGGTTTCGTCGCGGCCCGGGCGGCCTACTCCGGGGCGTATGCGGTGGCGGCGGGACTGGTCGCGCTGGGCATCCTGGCCACCCTCGCCGACCGCTACCTGGGTGCCCACCGGGTCACCGACCACGACAACATCCGCACCCGCCTGCGCCAGATCCCGGTGCCCCGTCGTCCGCGGCGGCGGTAGCGGGGCAGGCTGACAGGGCAGGGGGACCCACCGACTACACTCACGGCCATGGCAAAAACCGTCGCCCTCCTCGACTACGGCTCCGGCAACCTCCGCTCCGCCCACCGGGCACTGGAGAAGGTCGGTGCCGATGTGACAGTCACCTCTGACCCCACCGTCGCTACCGGGGCGGACGGACTGCTCGTCCCCGGCGTCGGCGCCTTCGCCGCCTGCATGGCCGGACTCAACGCCGTCCACGGCCCCCGCATCATCGGCCAGCGCCTGGCCGGTGGCCGCCCGGTGCTGGGCATCTGCGTCGGCATGCAGATCCTCTTCGACGAGGGCCACGAACACGGCGTCCGGACCAGCGGCGCGGGGGAGTGGCCCGGCGTCGTCGAGCGTCTGCACGCGCAGATCCTCCCGCACATGGGCTGGAACACCGTCTCCCGTGCCCCCGGCTCGCAGATGTTCGCGCAGCTCTCCGACGAGGAGCGCTTCTACTTCGTCCACTCCTACGGCGTCCGCGACTGGACCCTGGAGACCGATGACCTGACCACCCCGCCGGCCGTCGCCTGGGCGGAGCACGAGGACGACCGTTTCGTCGCCGCCGTGGAGAACGGCCCGCTGTGGGCCACCCAGTTCCACCCCGAGAAGTCCGGCGACGCCGGGCTGCAGCTGCTGGCCAACTGGCTTGAGACCCTCTGATTCCCGATAGGATTGGCAACCATGAGCGATTTCACCCTTCTTCCCGCCGTCGACGTCGTCGACGGCCACGCCGTCCGCCTCGATCAGGGTGAGGCAGGCACCGAGAAGTCCTACGGTTCCCCGCTGGAGGCGGCCCTCGAGTGGCAGGCCCAGGGCGCGGAGTGGCTGCACTTCGTCGACCTCGACGCCGCCTTCGGCCGCGGCTCCAACCACGAGCTCATGGCGGAGATCACCCGTCAGCTCGACATCAAGGTGGAGCTGACCGGCGGCATCCGCGACGACGCCTCCCTCGAGCGGGCCCTGGCCACCGGCGCCACGCGCGTCAACATCGGCACCGCCGCGCTGGAGAAGCCGGAGTGGATCGCCCAGGTGCTCAGGTCCCACGGTGAGCAGGTCGCCGTCGACATCGCCGTCCGGGAGATCGACGGCGAGTGGCGCACCCGCGGCAACGGCTGGGTCTCCGACGGCGGTGACCTCTGGGAGGTCCTCGAGCGCCTCGACTCGGCCGGCTGCACCCGTTTCGTCGTCACGGACGTCTCCAAGGACGGCACCCTCGCGGGCCCGAACGTCCAGCTCCTGCGTGAGGTGGCCGCAGCCACCGACGCCAGGATCGTCGCCTCCGGTGGTATCTCGGTGCTTGACGACGTCATCGAGCTGGCGAAGTACACCGACGAGGGCATCGACTCTGCCATCATCGGCAAGGCACTGTACGAGAAGCGTTTCACGCTGCGTGAGGCGCTCGCGGCCGTCGAGAAGCTCTAGGCACATGGACGCCCGGGGACTGCTCGCCGTCGCGGAGGCGGTGTGCGACGACGCGGAGAGGATGTTCCTCGACGGGGTCGGCTCGGACCCGGCCGCGATGAAGAGCCCGGGCGACTTCGCCACGGAGGTGGACCTCGCGATCGAGGCCTACCTGCGGCAGACCCTCACCCAGTTCACCGGCATCCCGGTGCTCGGGGAGGAGGCCGGCGGCCGCTACAACCACGAGGCCGTGTGGGTCGTCGACCCGGTGGACGGCACCGCCAACTACGCCGCGGGCAACCCGATGTGCGCGATCCTCATCAGCCTGCTCGTCGAGGACCGGCCGGTCGTGGCGATCACCTCCATGCCGCTGCTCGGACGCCGGCTCACCGCCTACGAGGGGGGACCTGTCCGCCTCAACGGACAGCCGATCACCCCGCTGACCGAGGCCGACCAGCTCGTCGCCCAGGTGGGCTTCTCCTCGGTGGCCTCCCAGGTGCGTTCCCGGTTCCCCTCGCTGCTGCGGCAGGGCCTGCTGGCGGAACTGTCGGCGACGTACCTGCGCCCCCGGATCACCGGCTCGGTCGGCGTCGACCTGGCCTTCACCGCACAGGGCATCTTCGGCGGAGCCGTGAGCTTCTCCCCGCACGTGTGGGACAACGCGGCGGGCGTCATGCTCGTGCGCGCCAACGGGGGAGTGGTCACCGACATCGAGGGCAACGAGTGGACCCCGCGGTCGATCGGCGTTGTGGCGGGTACCGCGCGGGCGCACCAGGCGATCATGAGTACGATGGACGGGATCCTGAACTCATGAACTGAAAGGGGCGGATTCATGGCCGTCGCCATCCGCGTCATCCCCTGCCTGGACGTCGACAATGGTCGCGTGGTCAAGGGCGTCAACTTCGAGAACCTCCGGGACGCCGGTGACCCCGTCGAGCTGGCCGCCCGCTACAACGAGGAGGGCGCCGATGAACTCACCTTCCTCGACGTCTCCGCTTCCAGGGACGGCCGTGGCACCATGCTCGAGGTGGTCAGGAAGACCGCCGAGCAGATCTTCATCCCCCTGACCGTCGGCGGCGGCGTCCGCAGCGTGGAGGACGTCGACCAGCTGCTGCGTGCCGGCGCGGACAAGGTCTCTGTCAACACCTCCGCCATCGCCCGCCCCGAGCTGCTCCGCGAACTGGCCGACCGTTTCGGCTCCCAGTGCATCGTGCTGTCCGTCGACGCCCGCCGCGCCGCCGATCAGCCCTCCGGTTTCGAGGTGACCACCCACGGTGGCACGAAGTCCGCCGGTCTCGACGCCGTCGAGTGGGCGAAGAAGGGTGAGGAGCTCGGCGTCGGCGAGATCCTGCTCAACTCCATGGACGGGGACGGCACCAAGGACGGCTTCGACCTGGAGCTGCTGCGTCTGGTCCGCGAGGCCGTCTCCGTGCCGGTCATCGCCTCCGGCGGCGCAGGCAGGGCAGAGCACTTCCCGCCGGCCGTCGACGCCGGCGCCGACGCCGTGCTGGCCGCCACCATCTTCCACTTCGGTGAGGTCTCCATCGCCGAGGTCAAGGACGCCCTGGCCGCCGCCGGTCACGAGGTGCGTCGATGACCTCGGACAACCCTGCCGACCACACCCTCGACGCGGACATCGCCGCCCGCCTGAAGCTCAACGACCAGGGCCTCGTGCCCGCCATCGTGCAGGCCGACGGCACCGGCGAGGTCCTCATGATGGCGTGGATGGACACCCACGCGCTGGCCTACACCCTGGCCAGCCGCCGCGGCACCTACTACTCCCGCTCCCGCGACGAGTACTGGATCAAGGGCCTGACCTCCGGCCACACCCAGGAGGTCACCGGCGTGCGTCTCGACTGCGACGGCGACACCGTCCTGGTGACCGTGAAACAGGTCGGCGGTGCGTGCCACACCGGGGACCGCTCCTGCTTCGACGCGGATGAGCTGCTCTAGGAACACATGAAGAATCTGCACCGTCTGTCCGCCCTGCTGCTGGCTGTCGCCGCGGTCCTGCTGTGGGCGGCGTCCCGCATGTCGTGGATCACGGCCGACACCTTCGACGACAAGTCCGGCACCGCCGTCCACGAGGTCATCGGTGGGCTGTGGTCCACCGAGCAGACCGCCGTGGCACTGCTGCTGCTCGCCGGTTCACTGGCGGGTCTGGCGCTGCGTCGCGTGGGCCGTCGTCTGGTCGGTGTCGTCGCCGCCCTCGCCGGCATCGGCGTGAGCTGGGCGCCGTTGGGGCTGCTGGCCGGTGAGCCGGACCCGCAGCGCGTGCACCAGCTGCTGTCCACCGGCGACGAGGCCCGCATCTCCGCCTGGGCGGAGATCACCGCCCAGGGCGTCAACTCCGCGGGCCCCGCCCTGGCCATGGTCGGTGCCGCCGTCGCCCTGTTCGGCGGTGTGCTGCTGGCGATGCATCCGGGTCAGGACTCCGCGAAGCTCAACCGTTACGAGATCCGGCAGAACCGTGAGGCGAAGATCGTCCACGATCTCGAGGCCGAGCCGGACTCCGGGCGCGTCATGTGGGACGCCCTCGACGCCGACATCGACCCCACCGACCCGCAGAAGCCCTCCTGACCCTGATTTCTTCGTGAGCAAGGTCACGGGATACCCTGAGAGGGATCTCGATCGGAGGTGCGAATGAGCGCACGTGACCGGCTCATCGCCGGGGTCCTGGAGGAGGTCGCCGCACGCGAGGCCCTCCTGTCGTTCCAGGACATCAAGGCCCGCTCCCGCGACACCAGCCCGGCCCGCGACGGGTTGTCCGCGCTGCTGCGCACGGGGTGCAGCGTCATCGCCGAAATCAAGCGGGCGATGAACGGCAGGATGCTTCTCGACGCCACCGCCCCCATCACCGACCTCGCCCGCGACTTCGAGGAGGGCGGCGCCCACCTCATCGCCTGCCAGACTGAGCGCCTGCGTTTCCAGGGCTCGCTCCAGGACATGCTCGACGCCCGTGAGGCCGTCGAGCTGCCCATGTTCTGCCGGGACATCATCCTCGACCCGTACCAGATCCACGAGGCCCGCTGTTACGGCGCCGACCTCGTGCCCCTGCAGGTCGAACTGCTCGACCAGAACCGTCTCGTCTCCCTCCTCGACCGCATCGAGTCGCTCGGCATGACCGCCGTCCTCGAGGTGCGCAACCCCGCGGAGGCCGACCGCGCCATGGAGGCCGGCGCGCGGGTCGTCGCGGTCAACGCGCGCCCGCTGGTGGGCGGGGACGTCGACAAGAAGCTCTTCGCGGAGATCTCCCCGGGACTGCCCGAATCCACCGTGCGTATCGCCCTGTCCGGGGTGCATTCGCCACGGGACCTGCTCAACTACGCGGCCGCCGGGGCGGACGCCGTGGTCGTCGGTGAGGAACTCATGACCGCGGAGGATCCGCGCCGCCTGACCCGCACCCTGGTCGCCACGGGCCAGCACCCGTCCTGCCCTTCGCGCTGAGGACTCTGGCACACTGTCTTAACGTGCAGACCACTATCCTCGCGAACATCCCGTCCCCACCCCGGGGCGTCTGGTACCTGGGGCAGATCCCACTCCGGGCGTATGCGATATGCATCATGATCGGCATCCTCCTGGCGTTGTGGGTGACCCACCGCCGTTACGCCGCCCGTGGCGGCGACACCGACATGGTGTGGGACGCGGCGATCGTGGCCATCCCCGCCGGCATCATCGGCGGCCGCTTGTACCACGTGATCACGGACAGCGACAAGTACTTCTGCGACACCTGCAACCCGGCCGCCGCCCTCAACATCACCGCCGGCGGCCTGGGCATCTGGGGTGCGGTGGCACTCGGTGCGGTCGGCGTGGCGCTGCTGTTCCGCTGGAAGAAGGTCCCCCTGGCGCCCTTCGCCGACGCCGTGGCACCCGCCGTCATCCTCGGGCAGGCGATCGGCCGCCTGGGCAACTGGTTCAACCAGGAGATCTACGGCCGCCCCACCGACGTGCCGTGGGCGCTGGACATCTACTACCGCGTCGACGCCAACGGTGAGTTCGCCCCGCTGACGGGAACCTCGACCGGTGAGGTCATCACGTCCGTGCACCCGACGTTCCTCTACGAGCTGCTGTGGAATCTCCTCATCTTCGGGCTGCTCATCCTCATCGACCGCCGCTTCCGCATCGCACCGGGTGGACTGTTCGCCCTCTACGTCGCCGGTTACACGCTGGGCCGTTTCTGGATCGAGCTCATGCGCGACGATTCCGCCACGATGATCCTCGGCCAGCGGGTCAACACCTGGGTCTCCGCCGTGGTGTTCCTCGTCTCGATCGCGGTATTCGTGTGGTTGCAGCGACGTCAGCGGGCTGTTGTCCGAGAAACAGAGTAGGTTGGTAACCGTGTCTAGACGAACCAAGATTGTGTGCACCCTCGGTCCTGCCGTCGCCTCCAAGGACGCGATCACGCGTCTGGTGGAGGACGGCATGGACGTCGCCCGCCTGAACTTCTCCCACGGTGATCACCCCGATCACGAGCAGAACTACAAGTGGGTCCGGGAAGCCACCGATGAGACCGGCCGTGCCGTCGGCATCCTCGCTGACCTCCAGGGCCCGAAGATCCGCCTCGGTCGCTTCATCGACGGTGCCACCGTCTGGGAGACCGGTGAGGTCATCCGCATCACCGTGGACGATGTCGAGGGCACGCACGACCGCGTGTCCACCACCTACAAGAACCTCGCGCAGGACGCCAAGCCCGGCGACCGTCTGCTCGTCGACGACGGTAAGGTCGGCCTGACCTGCCTCGAGGTCGACGGCAACGACGTCGTCTGCGAGGTCACCGAGGGCGGCCCCGTCTCCAACAACAAGGGCGTCTCCCTCCCGGGCATGGACATCTCCGTGCCGGCGCTGTCGGAGAAGGACATCGCCGACCTCGAGTTCGCCCTCAAGCTGGGCGTCGACTTCATCGCCCTGTCCTTCGTCCGCTCCCCGGCTGACGTCGACCTCGTCCACGAGGTCATGGATCGCGTGGGCCGTCACGTGCCGGTCATCGCGAAGCTGGAGAAGCCGGAGGCCGTCCACGCCCTCGAGTCCATCGTCCTCGCCTTCGACGCCATCATGGTCGCCCGCGGTGACCTCGGCGTCGAGGTGCCGCTGGAGCAGGTCCCGCTGGTGCAGAAGCGGGCCATCCAGATCGCCCGCGAGAACGCGAAGCCGGTCATCGTCGCCACGCAGATGCTCGACTCCATGATCGAGAACTCCACCCCGACCCGCGCAGAGGCCTCCGACGTCGCCAACGCCGTCCTCGACGGCGCCGACGCGGTCATGCTCTCCGGTGAGACCTCCATCGGTGTGGACCCGCACAACGTCGTGCGCACCATGGCACGCATCGTCACCCAGGCCGAGACCGACGGCCATGTGCCGCCGCTGAGCCACGTCCCGCGCACCAAGCGTGGCGTCATCTCCTACTCGGCCCGTGACATCGCCGAGCGCCTCAACGCCCGCGCCCTGGTCTGCTTCACCACCTCCGGTGACACCGCCCGCCGCGTGGCCCGCCTGCATTCGCACCTGCCGCTGCTGGTGTTCACCCCGCACCCGGCGGTCCGCTCGCAGCTGGCGCTCACCTGGGGCGCGGAGACCTTCCTCTGCGCGCAGGCCCTGTCCACCGACGACATGATGGCCGAGCTGGACCGTTCCCTGCTCGCCATGGACGACTACCACCGCGACGACATGATGGTCGTCGTCGCCGGCACCCCGCCCGGGGTCTCCGGCAACACGAACATGATCCACGTCCACCTGCTGGGCGAGGACACCAGTTCCCCGACCGGGAAGTAACCGGACCTGAGAACAACAGAAGCGGCGGAGAGGATCATCCTCTCCGCCGCTTCAGCGTTGGTGGGTGGCTACTTCACCGGGGTCGGCTCCAGCTTCCACACCTCACGCGCGTAGTCGTTGATGGTGCGGTCGGAGGAGAAACGGCCCGAGGCGCAGATGTTCGCCCAGCACATGCGGGCCCAGTGCAGGCGGTCGGCGTAGTCGGCGGCCATGCGGTCACGGGTCTCGCGGTAGTCGGCGAAGTCACCGAGGACGTAGTACACGTCCGGGGTCTCCCAGCCGCCGCCGTCGAGAAGCGAGGAACGCAGGTCGTGGAACATGCCGGTGCCGTTGTCGTCCAGGTGGCCGTCGATGAGCGCATCGAGGGTGCGCTTGAGGCCCGGGACGGTCTCGTAGGCGTGCCACGGGTTGTAGGTGGCGCGCAGCTCCGGCAGCTCCTCCTCGCGGGCACCGAAGATGTAGGCGTTCTCGTCGCCCACGGAGTCGTGGATCTCGACGTTCGCGCCGTCCATCGTGCCGAGGGTGAGGGCACCGTTCATCATGAACTTCATGTTGCCGGTACCGGAGGCCTCCTTACCGGCGGTGGAGATCTGCTCGGAGACGTCGGTCGCCGGGATGATGCGCTCGGCGGGGGAGACGTTGTAGTTCTCCACGAAGACGACCTTGATCACGTCGTTGACCTCCGGGTCGTTGTTGACGACCTCGGCGATCTCGTTGATCAGCTTGATGATGCCCTTGGCGCGGTAGTAACCCGGGGCCGCCTTCGCACCGAAGATGAAGGTACGCGGCGGGACGTCCTTGAGGCCGTCCTCCTTGATGCGCAGGTACAGGTCCAGGATGTACAGGGCGTTGAGCAGCTGACGCTTGTACTCGTGGAGACGCTTGATCTGGGTGTCGTAGATCGAGTCCGGGTCGATCTCGATGCCCTGACGCTCCTTGATCCACTCGGCGAACTCGACCTTGTTGGCTGCCTTGATGTCGAGCAGCTCGTTCATCACGGCCTCATCGTCGGCGTAGTGCGCGATCTCCTTGAGCTTGTCCATGTCGGTGACCCACTCATCGGAACCCACCAGGCGGGTCAGCAGGTCGGACAGGCGCGGGTTGCACATCTTCAGCCAACGACGCGGGGTGACACCGTTGGTCTTGTTGTTGAACTTCTCCGGCCAGATGTCGTGCCAGTCGCCGAGGGTGTCACGCTTGATGATCTCGGTGTGCAGCGCGGCGACACCGTTGATGGAGTACGCGGCGTAGCAGGCGATCCAGGCCATGTGGACGTGACCGTCCTGGACCGGGGCCATGCGGGCGATGTGGTCCTCGTCGAGGCCACGGCCACGCAGATCCTCGCGGAAGCGTCGGTCGATCTCGACGGTGAGCTCCCAGATACGACCGAAGAGCTGCTGGAAGATGGAGACGTTCCACTGCTCGAGGGCCTCGACCAGCACGGTGTGGTTGGTGTAGGCGAAGGTCTCGGTGACGATCTTCCAGGCCGCCTCCCAGGTCATGTCGTGCTCGTCGAGCAGCAGACGCATGAGCTCCGGGATGGCGAGCACCGGGTGGGTGTCGTTCAGCTGGATGCAGTTGTACTCGGCGAAAGTCTCCAGATCGCCGTGGTTCTCCAGGTGGGACTCGATCATGGCCTGCAGGGAGGCGGACACGAAGAAGTACTGCTGGCGGACACGCAGGACCTTGCCGGCGTAGGTGGTGTCGTTCGGGTACAGGACACGGCAGAGGTCCATGACGGCCTCACGCTCCACGATGGCGTCGGTGAAACGCTGGGAGTTGAACGCGTCGTAGTCGAACTCCTCCATCGGCTCGGCCTTCCACAGGCGCAGGGTGCCGACGTTGTCGGTGCCGTAGCCGGTGATCGGCATGTCGTACGGCACCGCACGCACGGTCATGTCGTCGAAGTGGACGATGCGCGGCTGCTCCTCACGGCGGATGTAGAACGGGTAGCCGTTCTCCTTCCACGCGTCCGGGTGCTCGGTCTGGAAGCCGTTGTCGAAAGCCTGCTTGAACAGACCGTAGCGGTAGAGGATTCCGTAGCCGGTGACCGGCAGGTTCTGGGTGGTGGAGGAATCCAGGAAGCAGGCGGCGAGGCGGCCGAGGCCACCGTTGCCCAGGGCCGCGTCGTTCTCCGCCTCGAGGACGTCGCCCAGCTCATGGCCGAGCTCACGGACGGTCTCGGAGGCCTCCTCGACCATCTCGAGGTTGGTGAGGTTGTTCAGCAGCGCGCGGCCCATGAGGAACTCCGCCGAGAAGTAGTGCTGCTGGCGGCCGCCCGCGTAGGCCTTGGTGGTGGCCTCCCACTTGTCGGCGATCTGCTCCATCACACCGCGGGAGAGACCGAACCAGAACTTGTAGTCGGTGGCACTCTCCGGGGTCTCGCCGGATGCGGCGCGGACATGTCCGCCGACGGTCGAGTTCAGCGCGGGCAGGGTGTCACTCATGGGTTAGCTCCTGGGTTGTCGGGGTGGCAACAGGTGTAAGGGCTACCTTAAGTAGCCACTTGTCTCAGCATATAGGCACCCAGGGGGTTGTGCGCCTCAGTGACCCAGATAAGCGAGCACCCCCGCCGTGGCCGCCCGCGTGGTGGCGGAGACGGTGGGCCCGTACTCGGGGAGGAAGGTGTTCATGTGGTTGACGGGCACGTCCTCCTTGACCCGGTTCTCCGCCACCGCGCGGTCCCACAGGTCCTGCGGCGTGCAGCCCACGACCCAGTACAGATAGGGCACCCCGAAGGCCTTGGGGATGTTCGCGAAGTCCTCCGACACCGTCGTCCGCTGCGCGTCCACGGACTCCTTCCCGAAGACCTCGTCGAAGACCGGGCGGACCGTCCCGAAGACCTCCGGGCTGTTGTCCACGAGCTCGCCGTGGCCGAAGAACTCGAAGGTCGGTGCCTCCTCGCTTCCCGACGCCATGCACTCCGCCTCCACCACCCGGCGGATGGCGGCGTACACGCGACGCTTCGTGGTCTCACTGTAGAAACGGCAGTTGAGCACCAGCTCAGCGGAGGCGGGGATGATGTTGTTCGTCGTCCCCGAGTGCAGGGAACCCACGGAGATGACGGCGAAGTCATTGGGGTCCACCGCGCGGCCGACGATGCCCTGCAGGCGGATGATGACCATCGCCGCGATGTAGGTCGGGTCGATCGCGTTGTGCGGCATGGAACCGTGGGCGGAGCGTCCCGGGATGGTGATGCGGATCGAGTCGCAGGCGGCGAACTGGGGGCCGGCCATTGTCTGTACTTCTCCCGCACGGCCCGGCATGATGTGCTGCCCGAGGCACACGTCGGGGCGGGGGATGCGGGTGACGAGGCCGTCAGCGACCATCGCGGCCGCCCCCTCACCGGTCTCCTCGGCGGGCTGGAACAGGGCGATGAAGGTGCCGGACCAGGCGTCCCGGTGGGCGTCGAGAAGCGCGCACGTGCCCAGCAGGGCGGTGGTGTGCATGTCGTGTCCGCAGGCGTGCATCACACCCGTTCGGGTGCCGTCCGGGCCCGGACGCACGCGCGTGGAGGCGAAAGGCACGCCGGTCTTCTCCGTGATGGGCAGGGCATCGAAGTCGGCGCGGAACAGGGCGGTCGGGCCCTCCCCGTTGCGGAAGACGGCGACGATGCCGAAACCGCCGATGTGGGTGGTGACCTCGCAGTCGAAGTCCTCCAGTTTCGCCGCGATCTTCTCCGCCGTCTCGTGCTCGTGCCCGGACAGCTCCGGACGCTCGTGCAGGTCCTCGTAGAAGGACTGCTGCCAGCTGAGATCGACGTCGTGGTGGGCGAGGAGACGGGCGATGTCGCTCATGGGGGTGTTCGGAGACTCCTTTGAGGGGTGGGGCGGATGACTGGTGTCCAGAGTAGAGCAGGGGAGGGGGAGGGGTGTCGGAAAAGTGCGCAGTTGCGCACTCATCAGTGTGTCTGACCTGGGATGATGTCGTCGAAGGTGTCCTGGTGATCCCAGACGTCGAGAAGCTTCTCATCCCCCTTCGGCACCGGGCCGTGTGAGTAGCTGTCGGCGTGCTGCCCCATGGCCCGGTCCAGCACCGGGGGCCGGTTGTCCTCCGAGGTGTAGGACTCCCCGCCGGGGAAACGGAACCGCAGCAGGGACGGGTCCCGTTGATCCACGACGATGGCCAGTTCCCCGTTGGAGATCATCGCGTGGTGCGTCGGACACAGGGGGATGAGGTTGTCGAGGTCGGTGGCGCCCCCGGAGGCCCAGGCGTGGATGTGGTGGAACTCAAGCCAGCGGGTGCACGTGCACCCCGGGGTGGCGCAGCGGAAATGCCAACGGGTCAGCAGCACCTTGACCTGCGCGGCGTTGGCCAGACGCGAGGTGCGGGAGAGGTTGAGCACGCGCCCACGGGCGTCCCGGATCTGGACGGAGAAGAACCCGTTGAGGATGCTGCGCAGCAGCTCACCGCTCTCGGCGCCGGGCTGGGTGGGCAGAAAGGCCCGGTCGTCGGGGCCGATGACGATGTTGACCTGCGCGCCGGGGGCGGTGCGGGCGGCCTCGGTGGCGTTGGTGCGCGTGATGTGGAACATCGTGATGAAGGCGCCGACCCGGGTGGCGGCGACAGGGGCGCCGAAGCGCGTGTTCGAGGAATCCGGGCCCTCCTCCGGCTCTGGTGCCGCACCGGAGGGGCTCAGTTCCGCGGCCTTGAGGGCGGCGAGGAACTCGGCACCTCTTTCGGGATCGAGGCTGCCCCAGAAGTTCAGCCGCCCGGTGTCGGGTTCAACGGTGACGGAGAGACGGTTGCCGGCCTTCCTCCTGCGGCCACCGACACGGTCGTGGCCGGCGAGCAGGGCCTCGAGTTCGGTGATGGCGTGGGCGAGGGCGAGCTCGAGCAGGGCGGACTCGTTGTCCAGGGTGGCGTACTGCAGGAGCAGGCGGATCTTGGAGTAGGAGAGGTCGCCGACGGCGAAGGCCTCGGTGAACAGCACGAAGGGGCGGAGTGAGCGCCCGACCTGGAGGTACTCGTAGGCCGTGCGGCGGGAGAGGTCGTGGGTGCGCACGGCCCAGTCGGCGGTGGTGGTGGCACCGTGGGCGCGGGCCAGCCCGCGGTCGTCGAACTCGGCGAGGTGGAGGATGAAGGCCGCCTTGTGGCGGGTGAGGGAGCGGTGGGCGTGGGTGAGGGTGGTGGTCAGCTGACGGTCGGTGAGTGTGGACGGCTCGGTGATCGTGGCGAGCAAGAATTCCCCCGGAAGTCGAATTGGTGTTCGATCACGGCCACCGTAACAGGCGCCCCCGACACGAGGCCCCGAAAGGGGGTGTCCGCAGGTCAGGGGGTGTGAAAAGTGCGCAACTGCGCACTCCGGGGCTACTGCAGCAGCGGGTTGTAGAGCAGCGAATTGCGGCGGGTGGAGCACTCGGTGGCGATCCGGATGTCCTGGGCGATCCTCCCCTCGTCACGCAGGCGGTACATGGCGGAGACCATGCGGTCGCGGACATTGTCGGGGGACAGGGTGTTGACGAAGATCTTGGTGCCGCCTTCGAAGCCGGCGAGCGTCGATACGCGCCACTTGATGTTCACACGCCAGGGCATGGGCAGGTCGAGATCGACCGGGCGGTGGTGCCACTCCTCGTTGACGGGCACATCGGGGCCGGTGGCGGCGTGGCAGGCGTGGATGAGGTCGCTCATGCCGCGGATCTCGGCGTTGGACATCAGCCAGGGCTCCGGGGTGGCGGAGCGGGAGTAGATCGTCAGGGTGGGGTAGCGGTGGCCGAAACCGGCGTGGACGACGGCGTGCTCGTTCTCCGCGATGATGAGGTTGCGGTAGCCGGCGTAGTCGACGCCCCACTCGTTGTAGATGTTGTGGTTGGTGCGCAGACGGGAGATCTCCAGCTCGGCCTGGACGGAGCGGGCGTCGATGGCCACGAGCTGCTTGTGCAGATGGTCGAAGGACGCGCCGGCGGGGGCCAGCCAGTTCTGGAACGCCGCGACGTACGGCGCATAACGGTTGCGCTGGTAGAGGTCGTCGATGCCGTCGATGGTGAACAGGGTGAGCGCGAAGTGCTCCTCCGGGGTGAGGGTGCCGGAGGAGGCGAGTTCATTGTCGTGCGTGGCGTCGTCGGTGAAGTGGCGGCGCGAGATGATGACGTCGTGGCCGCCGCCGAAGTAGGCGGGGGCGTACCCGAGCAGCTCCTCCTCGGAGAGGTCCGCGGACTGCCCGCCCGCCGTGAGACGGGTGCGCACGATGTCGAGCACGTGCTCGCGTCCCGCCGGGTCCGCCAGGTAGGTGGCCATGCGGGCGACGGTCTCCGGGTCCATCTCGTAGCCGTAGTTCTTGGACCAGTAGTCGTAGGAGATGATCTCGAAGAGGTTGGGCACGCGGCGGAACTCGGGCACCGTGTCGTCGAGTTCGTGGGGGAGCAGGCCCTGGAGGATCCTCCAGTCGGAACCGTCGCGGACCATGCGGGACTTCTCCGGCGGGGTGGCCAGGGGGGTGGCGGCGCAGAAGGCGCAGCGGTGGTCGCGGTCGTGGGGCCCCAGGGGTGCGGGGTCGACGGCCGGCTTCGACAGGGGACGGTTGCCCCGGCCGGGTACGGTCCACACCTCGGTCCCGGAGAACGGGTTGACCTGTTTGATCGTTCCGTCGGCCATGATGGTGATGGGGTCGCGGTGCGCATTGACGGGGAGGTTCATACCCTCCAGGTTATTGGCTAGTCTTTCCTCATGCCTGCGATCCAGTTTGATGTCCTCATCCCCGACTCCGCCGCACTCCAGCTCCAGGAGGTGTTCGAGGACGCCATGAAGAAGCTTCTCGACGCCGGGAAGCTCACCGCCGCCGACGTCACCCACCACCACGCCCCCGCCCTCTACGAGGGCATCGAGGAGGGCCTGCGCGAGGATCGCGACGATCTCTACGACGCGCAGGTCCACCGCTACGTCATCCGGGTGGAGGGTCAGACCGGTTCCGTGAACCAGCTGGCCATGGTCCTCTCCCGCTTCCTCACCCCGCAGGCCGACCTGCCGCAGGACGCCCTGCTCCTCGAGCAGGAGCAGAACTACGAGGTGGACGCGATCTACCCCTGGGCGGTGGAGATCCGGAGGTAGTCCGCGGCGAGGCGGGCGCCGGCGTCGAAAAGCTGCTTCTCGACGTCCACCGGCTCGCCCATCTCCACCGTGAGCACGTCCGCGCCCGGGTCGACGTCGATGCGTCCGGCGACGATGCCGAGCGTGGCGTCGGTGCCCGCGACGATGTCGGCGATGGTGCCGACGACCTTGCCGGTCAGCGACTGCGCGTCGAAGGCGCCCTCACCGGTGATGACGAGGTTCGCCTGCGGGATCGACTCGTTGAGCCCCAGTGCGTCCGCCACGAGCGGCGCGCCGGGCAGCACGTGGACGTGGCTGTCGGTGCCGTGGAGCATCGTCGACAGCCAGTGGATGCCCACCGGCACGGCACCCGCGGCGCCGAAGCGCGGGGTGTGCGGGTCGATGCCGAGGGTCTCGGCGGCGTGGGTGAGGGCGGCGTCGAGAAGCGTGACGTCCTCGGCGGACGCGCCCTTCTGCGGCGCGTAGACGGTGGCGGCCTCGGGGACCGTCGCGTTGACGTCGGTGAGCAGCACCCATTCGACGGCCGCGGCGGGGATGTTGAGCTGGGCGGTGTCGATGCTGGCCAGCTGACCGAGCGAGCCTCCGCCCTTCGGCAGGGAGTATCCCTCCGCGTCGAGGGGGGACGCGCCGAGCGCCACGAGGATGCCGGTGCCCGCGTCGGAGGTCGCGGAACCTCCCAGGCACAGGACGATGCGGGTGGCGCCGCGGGTCTGGGCGTCGGCGATGAGCACGCCGGTGCCGTAGGTGTCGCCGGTGAGGGGGACCGGGTTGTCGGCCACCGCCGGGAGGCCGGAGGCCGCGGCGATGTCGATGTAGGCCGTTGTGCCGTCGAAGACGTAGGAGGCCTCGGTGAGGCGGCCGGCGGCGTCGGTGGTGGGCAGGGTGATGGTCTGGCCGTCGAAGGTGGCGGCGGTGCCCTCACCCCCGTCGGCCATGGGTGCGAGGGTGATCTCGGCGTCCCGGATGATCGAGCGGACACCCTCGCCGATCAGCCGCGCGGCCTGATCAGCGGTGGCAGTGCCCTTGAAGGAGTCGGGGGCGATGATGATGTGGACCATGGGAAGCAGTCTAGGGCCAGTGGGAGTGACATATTCAACTCCGTGGTGACTTGCGTGAACGCCGCCGCCCGTGAAAACTATAGGCCGTTAGAAAACCCACCCCCCGGGCTGCCCGCGACTGCGGGCCGGAAAGGACTCGTATGTCTATTGACGAGCAGGTCTCCTCCTACTACAACATGCTGCTCAAGCGGAACGCAGGAGAACCGGAGTTCCACCAGGCAGTCGCAGATGTTCTCGCCTCCCTCAAGATCGTCCTGGAGAAGGACCCGCACTACGCGGACTACGGCCTCATCCAGCGCCTGTGCGAGCCGGAGCGCCAGCTCATCTTCCGGGTGCCGTGGATCGACGACACCGGCGTAGTACAGGTCAACCGTGGTTTCCGGGTGCAGTTCAACTCCGCGCTGGGCCCCTACAAGGGCGGCCTGCGCTTCCACCCGTCCGTCAACCTGGGCATCATCAAGTTCCTCGGCTTCGAGCAGATCTTCAAGAACTCCCTGACCGGCCTACCCATCGGCGGCGGCAAGGGCGGCTCCGACTTCGACCCGAAGGGCAAGTCCGAGCTCGAGATCATGCGTTTCTGCCAGTCCTTCATGACCGAGCTGCACCGCCACATCGGCGAGTACAAGGACGTCCCCGCCGGTGACATCGGCGTCGGCGGCCGCGAGATCGGTTTCCTCTTCGGCCAGTACCGTCGCCTGGCCGGCCAGCACGAGTCCGGTGTCCTCACCGGCAAGGGTCTCGCCTGGGGTGGCTCCCTCGTGCGCACCGAGGCCACCGGCTACGGCGCCGTCTACCTCACGCAGGAGATGATGAAGGCCCACGGCGACTCCCTCTCCGGTTCCCGGATCATCGTCTCCGGCTCCGGCAACGTCGCCATCTACGCCATCGAGAAGGCCCAGGAGCTCGGCGCCACCGTCGTCGGCTTCTCCGACTCCTCCGGCTGGGTCTCCACCCCCGACGGCGTCGACGTGGAGCTGCTCCACGACGTCAAGGAGAAGCGCCGCGAGCGCGTCTCCTGCTACGCCGACGAGGCCACCGGCGCGACCTTCCACGCCGACGGCTCCATCTGGGACCTCAAGGCCGACGTCGCCCTCCCGTGCGCGACCCAGAACGAGCTCAACGGCGACCACGCCCGCACCCTGGCGGACAACGGCATCCGTTACGTCTCCGAGGGCGCGAACATGCCGTCCACCCCGGAGGCCATCGAGGTCTTCCGCAAGCGCGGCATCCACTTCGCCCCGGGCAAGGCCGCCAACGCCGGCGGCGTGGCCACCTCCGCCCTGGAGATGCAGCAGAACGCCTCCCGTGACTCCTGGTCCTTCGAGTACACCGACCAGCGTCTGCACAAGATCATGTCCAAGATCTTCCGCACCATGTCCCGCACCGCCGAGGAGTACGGCCACGAGGGCAACTACGTCGTCGGCTCCAACATCGCCGGCTTCAAGAAGGTCGCCGACGCGATGCTCGCCCAGGGCGTCATCTGAGAACCCTTCAGCCTCCTGGCCCTGCCGCACCACACATTGTGCGGCAGGGCCAGTAATCTTTGAGTCATGTATAGAGTCTTCGAAGCCCTGGACGAGCTCAACCAGACCGTGGAGCAGGCCTACGGTGTGCCCATGACCTCCAACTGCATGGTGCCGCGCAACGACACCCTCGCGCTTCTCGACGATCTGCGCAACGCCCTGCCCGTGGAGATCGACGACGCCCAGGATGTCCTGGACCAGCGGGACGAGATCCTCCGCGGGGCCGAGGACCGGGCCCGCGACATGATCGCCGCGGCCGAGGCCGAGGCCCACGAGATCGTCTCCCGCGCCCAGGCGGACGCCGACCACATGGTCGACGACGCCCAGCACCGCGCCACCACCATGGTGGCGAAGGCCGAGGATGACGCCGACCACATGGTGACGTCGGCGCGTCGCGAAGCGGACGACACCATCCACCGCGCGCAGGTCGAGGCCGACCGCCTCATCGAGGACGGCAACGACTCCTACCGACGCAGCGTCGACGAGGGCATCGCCGAGCAGGAACGCCTGGTCTCCGAGTCCGAGGTCGTGCGCCGCGCGAACGAGGAGGCGCACCGCATCGTCGACACCGCCCACGCCGATTCCGAACGGCTGCGCAGCGAGTGCGACGAGTTCGTCGACAACAAGCTCTCCGAGTTCGAGGGCTCCCTCAACGAGGTCCTGCGCACCGTCACGCGGGACCGTCAGGCACTGCGTCGGGGCGCAGGTGTGTCCCGCCGCCGAAGTGAGTAGGCTCGGTACGTTATGACTTCACCTTTCGTGTTCAACGTCGCCCGTCTCACCGATTTCGAGCAGCGCACCCAGACCGGCCCCGCCCCCACCCGCATCGGGCCGGAGATGATCGGCATCGCCGAGGGCGCGGAGGTCACCGTCGACGCCACCCTCACCCAGCTGGGCGGGGGAGTGCTCGTCGACGCCACCGTCACCGCCGAGCTCACCGGCCAGTGCGTCCGCTGCCTCGCCGACCTCAACCCGCCGCTGGAGATCCGTGTCCAGCAGGTGTTCTCCGGTTCGGACGACTTCGTCACCGGTGACGCCGAGGACGACGACGAGGTCGACGAGCTGCCGGAGATCGTCGGCGACGAGATCGACCTGCTGCAGTCCGTCATCGACGAGGCCGGCCTCACCCTGCCCTTCAACCCGCAGTGCGCGGACGGCTGCGACGACTCCGAGACCCCCGCCCCGGACGGCGTCTCCGGCGAGTATGAGCCGCTCGACCCGCGCTGGGCCGACCTGGAGAAGTTCCTGTGAGCCGGAGGCGTTCCCGTCCCACCGGTGAGGAGGCCTGGGCCGCGGCCTTCGCGGCCGTCGATCACACCCCGCTTCTCGACGCCCTCGGTGTCACCATCTCCGACGACCACCTGCGGCTCGCCCTGACGCACCGCAGCTTCGCCAACGAGAACGGCAACCTGCCGAACAACGAGCGCCTCGAGTTCCTCGGCGACGCCGTCCTCGGCCTGTCCGTGGCCAACCAGCTCTACGACCAGTACCCGTCGCGCCCGGAGTCGGACATCTCGAAGATGCGCGCCTCCATCGTGTCCCGCTTCGGACTGGCCGACATCGCCCGGGAGATCAACCTCGGCCCGCACATCCTGCTCGGCAGGGGAGAGCTGGTCACCGAGGGCCGGGAGAAGGACTCCATCCTCGCGGACACCACCGAGGCCCTGCTGGGGTCCATCTACCTGGAGCACGGTTTCGAGACCGCCCGCGGCGTGGTCCTGCGCCTGTTCGAGGAGAAGATCAACACCGCCTCGGCCAGCAACATCCACCGCGACTGGAAGACGACCCTGCAGGAGCGGGCCGCCGAGCTCAAGTACCCGATGCCGGTGTACGACGCCACGTCGACCGGCCCCGAGCACGACCTCACGTTCAGTGCCCTGGTGACCGTCAACGGCATCGAGCTGGGCCGCGGTGTCGGGCCGAGCAAGAAGATCGCCGAGCAGGCCTCCGCGCGTGAGGCCTACCTCGCGCTGAGGGAGAATCCGCGTGCCGGAACTCCCCGAGGTTGAGGTCGTCCGCCGGGGGCTCGAGACGCACCTGGACGGCGCCACCTTCGAGGACGTCGCCGTGCTGCACCCCCGTGCGAACCGCGGTCAGGACGCGCCGCTGGCGGACCTGCTCGTCGGTGCGCGTATCGACGCCGTGCGGCGCCGCGGCAAGTACCTCTGGCTCGACCTCGGCGATGACGCCCTCTACGTCCACCTCGGCATGAGCGGACAGATGCTCGTCGGCGACCCCGGCGTGTGCACCTCGCCGCACATGCGCATCCGTTCCCTGCTCACCAACACCGCCGGGCGGGAACGCGAGCTCGCCTTCGTCGACCAGCGCACCTTCGGCCGCTGGCTGTACACCCCGCAGGTCGGCGGGGTGCCGGTGCCGGTGGCCCATGTGGCGCACGACCCGCTGGAATCAGACTTCGACCGGGTGGCCGTGGCCCGCCTCATCCGCCGGAAGCGCTCGCCGATCAAGTCGGTGCTGCTCAACCAGGAGGTCGTCAGCGGCATCGGCAACATCTACGCCGACGAGGCCCTGTGGCAGGCCCGCATCGCCCCGACCCGCCGGGCCTCGTCCCTGCTGCAGCGGGAGGCGGTGGCGCTTCTCGACGCCGCCGAGGACGTCATGCGCCGCGCCCTCGCCGAGGGCGGCACCTCCTTCGACTCGCTCTACGTCAACGTCAACGGCGAATCGGGATACTTCTCCCGGTCCCTGAACGCGTACGGGCGGGAGGGGGAGCCGTGCCACCGGTGCGGCACCCCGCTGCGGCGCATCGTCGTCGGCGGGCGTTCCTCTCATTTCTGCGACAAGTGTCAGTGACCTGAGCCACATTTGGCGCTACCTTTGAGGAATGGAATCCCTCGAATCATTCGTCACAGGGACGGTCAACGACAACCTCTGGACCGTCGTCCCCTGGCTGCTGATCGCGGCCGGCCTGTACTTCGGCATCCGCACCATCCTCGTGCAGATCCGCATGCTGCCCGACATGCTCCGCTCCGTCATGGAGAAGCCCGGCATACCGGGCAAGGACAAGGACGATGAGTACGGCGGCATCTCTGCCTTCCAGGCCTTCACCATCTCCGCGGCCTCCCGCGTCGGCACCGGCAACATCGCCGGCGTCGCCGTCGCCATCACCCTCGGCGGGCCCGGCGCGGTGTTCTGGATGTGGATGATCGCCGTCATCGGCGGCGCCACCGCCTTCGTCGAGTCCACCCTCGCGCAGCTGTGGAAGACGAAGGACGCCCACGGCAACTACCACGGCGGTCCCGCCTACTACATGACCCGCGGCCTCAACGCGAAGTGGCTGGCGTTCATCTTCGCGGTGTTCATCTCCATCACCTACGGCTTCGTCTACAACGCCATCCAGACCAACTCCATCGTCGAGGCCGTCGGAGGGTCCCTCGAACGCGACGACAACATGTTCAAGATGGTCGTCGGCGGCATCCTCGCCCTGCTCACCGCGCTGGTCATCTTCGGTGGTGTGCGTCGTATCGCGAGCGCCACCCAGATCATCGTGCCGTTCATGGCCGTCGCCTACCTCGTCGTGGCGCTCATCGTCATCGCCCTGCGCATCCAGGAGGTGCCCGGAGTCATCGCCGACATCGTCGGCCACGCCCTCGGCCTGCGGGAGATCGCCGGTGCCGCGGTCGGAGCCGCCTTCATGAACGGCATGCGCCGCGGCCTGTTCTCCAACGAGGCCGGCATGGGATCCGCCCCCAACGCCGCCGCCGCCGCGACCGTCTCCCACCCCGTGAAGCAGGGCCTGGTGCAGACCCTCGGCGTGTATTTCGACACCATCATCATCTGCTCCATCACCGCCGTGATCATCCTGCTGGGAGCCGGGGACATCGCCTACGGGGAGACCGTCCAGGGTGCCTCGCTCACCCAGGAGGCACTGGCCGGCACCGTCGGAGCGTGGGGCACGCACTTCCTCACGTTCATCCTCTTCTTCCTGGCGTTCTCCTCGATCCTGGGCAACTACTACCTCGCCCAGACGAACATCGAGTACCTCACCCGGTCGGATCTGTGGCTCACCGTGTTCCGGGTGGTCGTCGTCGGCTTCGTGTTCTTCGGCGCAGTCGGCTCCCTGCCGCTCGTCTGGGCACTCGGCGACACCTTCGCCGCGACGATGGTGTTCATCAACCTCATCGCGATCGTCCCGCTCGGCGGCGTGGCCATCAAGCTGCTGCGCAACTACGGCGAGCAGCGCAGCCGCGGCATCGACCCGGTCTTCCACCGCGACATGCTGCCCGAGCTGAAGAACGTCGAGTACTGGGACGGCTCCGACCCCGTCACCCGCCGCGCACTGGAGGATCGCCGATAGGATGAACGGCATGACCCGTATCACAGCTCATGTCGACGGCCAGGTCCAGGGTGTCGGTTTCCGCTGGTGGGTCCGCGGCCAGTCCGTGGACCTCAACCTCGATGGATCTGCGGAGAACCTGCCGGACGGTCGTGTCCGCATCGTCGCCGAGGGCACCCGGGACTCGGTGCAGGCTCTGCTCGAGCGTCTGGAGGCGCAGCCGTCCGCTCATCGACGCCCCGGCCAGGTCACCTCCGTGACATGGGTCTGGGAGGACCCGCTCGGCGAGCAGGGTTTTCTCGTCCGGTGAGCCGGCCGATTCTGCTCTTCCTGCACGGGGTGGGGCAGGGGGATCCGGACGGACGGTGGCGCACCGCCCTGGAACCGGCCCTGCAGGCCGTCGGCTATTCCGATCTCTCCGGGGTGCGTGTCATCGCGCCGCGCTACGCCGACGCCCTGCACGGGGTGGAGGATGATCTCCGGATGCCTCCGCTCACGGTCAAGGAACCTGCCCGGAAAGCCCTGCGGGACCACCGCCGTGACTTCGAGCAGCGTGTGTCGGCGATGGAGCAGCTGGTGGGCCGGCACACCGGGGGCCGGCACATCCCGCTGGCTGATGCCGTCATCAACGTCGCCGTGGGTGTCCCGAACTTCGCGCAGGCCCGCAACTACCTGGCCGACCAACGGGTCCGTGCCGGGGTGCTCACCCGGATCCTGGAGGAGCTTCCCGGTGAGGGGCGCATCCTCATCGTGGGACACAGCCTCGGTTCGGTGATCGCGGCTGATCTGGTGCGGCGGCTGCCGGTGGGGCTGGAAGTGACCGGCCTGGTCACGGTGGGTAGTCCGCTGACGAACCAGCAGTTCGACGTCGATAAGCTGCGGCAGGAACTGGCCGTCCCGCCCACGAACCTCGCCTGGTGGGTCAACTTCTGGAGTCCCTCCGACCCGGTGGCAGCACTACGCGGGGTGTCCTCGGTGTTCCCGTGGGTGCTGGACCAGAAGGTGGCCACGACACCGTTCCCGGGGTCGGCGCACTCCTCCCGGGAGTATCTCGCCTCCCCGGCCGTGGCCACCGCGATCGGGTACGCGCTCTTCGGTTCCCGGTCCCGGGAGCTCGACCTGGTCAGCCGGGGCGTGGACATCACCCTGGACTCGCAGGAGCGCGACGGTCTGCAGGCCCTGCGCTACGCCCACCTGATCAGCGAACGGATGAAGGGGGATGAGAAGCAACGGTACCTCGGTGCACTGGCACAGGTGCAGGCCGGCACGGTCGCCGAGATCAGGGCCCGGGCGCACCGGGAGAGACGTCCGGTGGCTGCTGCGATCGCCGAGCTGGATGTCGATCTCACGGACATGGAGAAGGACCCTCGGATGCCGGACGCCACCAGGCATCTGAGCAGGGAGGAGGCGGTGACCCTCCTGGTGACCCTGGCCGAGCAGAACCTGCTAGCCCCTTTCGAGATCAACGTCGACGAGAAGATCCGCAAGCTGGCGATGGAGGATCTCACCGAGGGGATGGGGCTGGGCTCATCCTTCGGCACCGACGTCTTCGAGGCACTCGATGAGGCAGCCGACGTACTGCGGACCGACCGGGGCAGATCCTGGGTGAAGTGGGGTCTGGTCGGGGTCGGGGCGATCGCACTGACGGTGGCCACCGGTGGGCTGGCGCTGACCGCCACGCCGGGGCTGGCCGGGGCGGCCGCCATCACCAGTGCCCTGGCCGGTTTCGGGCCGGGCGGCATGATCGGTGGGCTGTTGACCGCGGGCACACTCGTGTCGGCGGGCACGACCGGCATCGCCGTGGGTGTGCTCAGTCCCGCCACCAGCGCCGAATCCGTGGAGTCCCTGGTGAAATCGCAGCTGGCCCTGGTCATCCTGCGGGCGCGGCACCACCTGGAGGCGGACGACTCCATCTGGCTGAGCCTCACCGACACCGAACGAGTGCTGCGCCGGGAGCGTGCCCGCCTGGCGGAGTTCTCGGACCCCCGGGCCGACATCATCGTCGAGCTGGACCGGAAGCTCCGGGCCGTCGACGCCGCCCTCGCCTACATGAGCAGGAACAACCTCAGCCCGGTGCCGACCCCGGACGCGGGAGAGACGCAGCAGCGTTCCCTCCCGCGGTGACCGGGACCGGGCATCAGCAGCTGTTACCCTGATCGGGTGCATCTGAAATCGTTGACGCTCCGGGGATTCAAGTCCTTCGCGTCTGCGACGACCCTGAAATTCGAGCCCGGCATCTGTGCGGTGGTGGGCCCGAACGGGTCAGGTAAGTCCAATGTCGTCGACGCCCTGGCGTGGGTCATGGGTGAGCAGGGCGCGAAGACCCTGCGTGGCGGCAAGATGGAGGACGTCATCTTCGCCGGTGCCGGGGACCGGAAGCCGCTGGGGCGCGCCGAGGTGACCCTCACCATCGACAACTCCGACGGTGCGCTGCCCATCGACTACACCGAGGTGTCGATCACCCGCCGCATGTTCCGCGACGGGGCCGGCGAGTACGAGATCAACGGTTCGCGGGCCCGGCTCATGGACATCCAGGAGCTGCTCTCCGATTCGGGCATCGGCCGGGAGATGCACGTCATCGTCGGGCAGGGGCGTCTGGCGCAGATCCTGGAGTCCCGCCCGGAGGAGCGCCGCGCCTTCATCGAGGAGGCCGCCGGCGTGCTCAAGCACCGCCGCCGGAAGGAGAAGGCGCAGCGCAAGCTCGTCGGCATGCAGGCCAACCTCGACCGTCTGCAGGACCTCACCGATGAGCTGGGCAAGCAGCTCAAGCCGCTGGCCCGGCAGGCGGAGGCCGCGCAGCGTGCGCAGACCGTGCAGGCCACGCTCCGCGACGCCCGGCTGCGCCTCGCCGGGGACCGGCTCCACCGTCTGCGCAGCGAGTTCGACGACGCCGACCGGCGCGCCCGCCTGCTGGCGGAGCAGGTGGAGGAGGTCACCGAGCTGCTGGAGGAGGCCAGCGGGGAGCAGCTGGAGATCGAGATGGAGCTCGAGACCCTCGTCCCCGAGGCCGACGCCGCGCAGCAGCTGTGGTTCACCCTCTCGACGCTGGCGGAGCGTGTCTCCGCCACCGCCCGCATCGCCGCGGAACGGGCCGCGAACGCAGACGTCGTCGCCTACACCGGGCCGGACCCGGAGGCCCTCGAGCGACGCGCGGAGCAGGCCGACGAGGAGCTCGCGGAGCTCACCGAGGCCGTGGAGATTGCCGCCGAACGGCTCGAGTCCATCCGCGACGAGGTTTTTGAACGGGAGGAGGCACGTCGGGAAGCGGAGGCCGAGCACATGGCGCAGGTGCAGGCGATCGCGGACCGTCGGGAAGGTGTCGTGCGGCTCATCGCGGCCGAGGAGTCGTTGGCCGGGCAGGTCGCGGCCGCGGAGGAGGAGATCGCCCACCAGGCGGAGACCCTGGCCGGCACCCTCGCGCGCACACGGTCGGCGCAGCGGGAGGCCGAGGAGGTGGCCGAGCGGATCCGTGGGCTGCAGGGGGAGCGCACCCCGCTCGAGGACGCCCACATCCGTGCCGCCAGCGAGGCCGGGGCCGCCGACAAACGCCTCGACCAGCTCCGCGATGAGCAGCGGGAGAGGGAACGGGCGGTGTACTCGCTGCAGTCGCGCATCGACACGCTGCGGCAGAACGTGCCCGTCGCCGCCGTGGACCTCGACTGGCCGGGACTGGCGGCACTCCTCCGCACGGAGCAGGGCCGGGCGGTGTCCGCGGCACTCGGCGCGCACGCTGAGGCGTTGGTGGGTGTGGTGGACGAGGGGGTCGTCGAGAAGCTCGACGGGGCCTCGCGCACCGTCCTCATCGATGAGACCACCGACGTTGACCCCTGGCGCCTCACCGCGGACCTGCCCGCGGGTGTGACGTGGCTGCTCGACCACCTGGACGCCGACGCGCGCATCACGCGCACCCTCAACCGCCTGCTCGCCGACGTCGCCCTCGCCCCCGACCTGCCCACCGCGCAGGCCACCGTCGACGCCGACCCGCGGCTGCGCGCCGTCACCCCCGACGGCGTCCTGTGCGGAGAAGGGTGGCTGCAGGCCGGCCACGGCACCGTGTCCCCCGTCGAGGTGGGCACACAGATCGCCGCCGCCGAAAGAGGACTTCTCGACGCCCGCGCCCTCCTCGACCAGCTCTCCGGCACCCTCGAGGGCGCCCGGATCGCCGCGGAGGAGGCACGCGTCGACGCCGCCGCCAGGAAGGCCGCCCTGCGCGAACACGACCAGGCCGTCACCGGCTGGGAGCGGGACCTCGCGCGCCTGCAGAAGCAGTACGAGGCCAACCGCGCGGAGCACCAGCGCGCCGCGGAGCGGGCCACGGGTGCCGACGCCCGCCTCGCCGACCTGCGCGACCAGCTCGCCGAGGCCCGCGACCGCCTCGCCCGCGTGGAGGACTCCGACGCCCCCGAGGAGCCCTCGACCGCCGCCCGCGATGAGGCGAACACCGCCCTCGCCCAGGTCAAGGCCATGGAGATGGAGGCCACCCTCGCCCTGCGTACCGCCGAGGAGCGCGCCGGGCAGGCCACCGGTCGGGGAGAGTCCCTGCGTCGGCAGGCCGCCCACGAACGCCAGGCGAAGGCCCGGCACGAGGAGGTCATGCGGAAGCGTCGGGAGGCGGCGGAGCTGGCGGCCGTCGTCGAGCGTGGGGCCCTCGACGTGGCGGCGCGGGTGGCGGGTGCGACGGAGCGGGCGGCGTCGGAACGCGATGAGCTGGCCCGGCAGCGCACCGAACTGAACTCCCGCCTGGCGCGGGCGAAGGACAAGATCAACGCGGCCCGGCAGCAGCTCGGGCGCCTGGCCGACAACGCCCACGCCGGCGACATCGCCCGTTCCCGCGCGCAGGTGCGCATCGACGAGGCCGAGGCCAAGATCGTCGAACAGCTCGGCCTGGCCATCGCCGACCTCATGGCCGACTACACCCCGGACGCGGACTTCGACCGCGCGGAGGAGGAGAAGCGGCTGGCACAGGCGGAGAAGGACCTGCGTTCGCTGGGCAAGGTCAACCCGCTCGCACTCGAGGAGTTCAAGGCCCTCGAGGAACGCTATGAGTTCCTGTCCACGCAGCTGGACGACGTCCTCCAGGCCCGCCGGGACCTCAGCGGCGTCATCGACGAGGTCGACGCGAAGATCCTGCAGCTGTTCACGGATGCGTGGGTGGACGTGGAGAAGCAGTTCCCCCTGGTGTTCCAGACGCTGTTCCCGGGCGGCGAGGGCCGCCTCCTCCTCACTGACCCCGACGACATGCTCACCACCGGCATCGAGGTCGAGGCCCGCCCGCCGGGCAAGAGGATCCGCCGCCTCTCGCTCCTCTCGGGTGGCGAGAAATCGCTGACCGCGCTGGCGATGCTCGTGGCGATCTTCAAGGCCCGCCCCAGCCCCTTCTACGTCATGGACGAGGTCGAGGCCGCCCTCGACGACGTCAACCTGCGCCGCCTCATCGCCCTGTTCGAGGATCTGCGGCAGGACTCGCAGCTCATCGTCATCACGCACCAGAAGCCGACGATGGATGTCGCCAACGTTCTCTACGGCGTGACCATGCGTGGCGACGGCGTCACCCGCGTCATCAGCCAGCGGATGAGTCCGGCACAGAGTCCGGCGTGAATATTCACGCCCGGACTGACACTATGGAGGTCATGAACACGACCTACCTCATCATCGGCATCGCAGTAGTCGCGATTCTGCTGCTCATCCTGCTCGTCATCATCGGGCTCAACCGCAAGAAGTCCAAGACGGTCAGCTTCGAGAAGAAGGAGGAGACTCCGAAGGAGCTCACCCAGCAGGAGAAGTCCGGCAACTACCAGGCCACCGGAGGCTTCAACTTCGCCCCCGCCAAGGCCGAGGAGCGGGAGCCGGAGCTTCTCGACGGTCAGCGCCTCGCCGCTGAGCCGCCCGCGCCCGAGCCGCAGCCCGAGGACCTCCCGCCGCATGAGGAGCCGGTCGTCCCCGAGCCGGCGGAGGTCGCCGAGCCTCTCGAGCACGAGGAGGCGTCCTTCTCCCTCGAGGGTGCCGCCGAGGCCGCCGATTATGTCCCTGAGGAGCCGGAGGAGCCCGTCGAGATCGAGGTGACCGAGCCGGTCGCCGAGAAGCTCGAGGAGATCTCCGAGGAGAAGGTCGAGGAGCAGGCACCGGAGCCGGAGCTGGACACCCCCGCCGAGGTCGAGGCTGAGACTGGGGTCGAGGAGGAGCCGGAGATCCAGGAGGTCGTCGAGGAGCGCGAGCGCGTCGAGGAGGAGGCCACCGAAGCGGCGGCCGCCGCCTCCGTCACCGCCGGTGCCGTCGAGGCCGCCCTCGAGCAGACCCCGGTGCCGGACACCGTCCCGGAGCCGGCCCCGGCCCCTGCCGAGGTTGACGAGATCGCCCCGGCAGCCGGCCGCATCGGTCGTCTGCGTGGTCGTCTGGCGCGTTCCCAGAGCGTCATCGGTCAGGGTGTGCTGGGCATCCTCAGCGCCGGTGACCTGGACGAGGACGCCTGGGAGGAGATCGAGGACACCCTCCTCATGGCCGACCTGGGCACCACCGTCACCATGAACGTCGTCGACTCCCTGCGCGAGAAGATCGCCGAGCAGGGTGTCTCCAGCGAGGCCGAGGCCCGCGCCATGCTGCGTGAGACCCTCATCGAGGTCTGCCACCCGGAGATGGACCGTTCCATCAAGGCGATGCCCTACGAGGGCAAGCCGGCCGTGATCCTCATCGTCGGTGTCAACGGCACCGGCAAGACCACCACCACCGGCAAGCTGGCCCGCGTGCTCGTCTCCATGGGCCACAAGGTGCTGCTGGGTGCGGCGGACACCTTCCGTGCGGCCGCCGCCGACCAGCTGGAGACCTGGGGCCGTCGCGTCGGTGCGACCACCGTGCGTGGTGCCGAGGGTGCGGACCCGGCCTCGGTGGCCTTCGACGCCGTCGCCAAGGGCGTCGAGGAGGGCGCGGACGTCGTGCTCGTCGACACCGCCGGCCGTCTGCACACCGCGACCGGTCTCATGGACCAGCTGGGCAAGGTGAAGCGTGTCGTCGAGAAGAAGGCCGTGGTGGACGAGGTCCTCCTGGTGCTCGACGCCACCGTCGGCCAGAACGGCCTGACCCAGGCGCGTGTGTTCCGTGACGTCGTGGACATCACCGGCGTGGCGCTGACCAAGCTGGACGGCACCGCCAAGGGCGGCATCGTCTTCCAGGTGCAGGAGGAGCTGGGCGTGCCGGTCAAGCTCGTCGGCCTGGGTGAGGGTGCGGATGATCTCGCCCCCTTCGAGGTCGAGGGCTTCGTGGACGCGCTGCTCGGCGGCAAGTAGACGTCGGGAAGTGAGGAAGGGGCCCACGGGCCCCTTTTTTGCTGCCCGGTGACCTAGAATCTGGGCCATGAAACTCGTCACCGCCGTGATCAAGCCCTTCACCCTCTCCGACATCCGGGACGCGCTCGAGGCGCTCGACGTCGGCGGACTCACCGTCACCGAGGTGCAGGGCTACGGCCGCCAGCGGGGACACAGTGAGGTGTACCGGGGTGCGGAGTACGCCACCGACTTCGTGCCGAAGGTCAAGATCGAGGCACTGGTGACCGACGCGCAGGTCGATGACGTCATCGACGCGATCACCCGTGCGGCGTACACCGGCAAGATGGGTGACGGCAAGGTGTGGGTCAGCTCCGTGGAGCGTGTGGTCCGGGTGCGCACCGGCGAACACGATGAAGCTGCTCTCTGACCTGCCCGTCCCACCCGGGTGCGCCCTCGTGGCCACCGGGTCGTTGGCCCGGCGGGAGATGGCGCCGCACTCGGATCTCGATCTGCTGCTGCTGCACCCGGAGGGGGTGGAGCCGGACGTCGAGAAGCTGTGGTACCCCCTGTGGGACAGCGGGTGGCGCATCGACCATGCCGTGCGCACGCCCGCGGAGTGCGCGGGGATGATGAACGCGGACTCCACCGCGGCGCTGGCGATGCTGGAGATGCGGCACCTCGCGGGGGACGCGGAGCTCACCGCGCGGACCCGGGAGCTGGTGCTGCGCGAGTGGCGGGTGGAGATCCACCGCAACTTCGACGCGCTCGTCGACGCGGCGATCGCGCGGTGGCGGCTGTCGGGGTCGGTGGTGACCATGACGCACCCGGACCTGAAGAACGGCCGCGGGGGCCTGCGTGACCTGGATCTGCTCCGGGCGCTGGCGTTGGCGCAGCTCTGCGACGTGCCGGCGCTCGCCGCCGAGAGGCAGCTGCTTCTCGACGTCCGCGCGCTCCTCCACACCCACGCCCGCCGTCGGCGCGACGTCCTCGACCCGGAGTTCGCCACCGACATCGCCGCCGACCTCGGCATGGCGGACCGGCATGAGCTCTCCGGGGAGGTGGCCGCCGCCGCCCGGCGTATCGACGCCGCCGTCACCGCCGCCCTGGCCGCCTCCCGCGCGGCGCTGGGTTCGCGCGTCCGCCGGGTGCGCCGCCCCCTCGACGTCGACGTCGTCGCCGCCGGTTCCGAGATCACCCTGTCGCGCCGCCCCAACTTCCACGACCCCGCCCTGGTGCTGCGCGTCGCGGCGGCCAGTGCGCGGACCGGGCTGCCCGTGACCACCCACACCTGGCAGCGCCTGCGGGAACTGCCCGACATGCCGGCGGTGTACCCGGCGACCGCCGCCGAGGACTTCTTCGGGCTGCTCGCCCACCCGGAGGTGGTCAACGAACTCGACCGACACGGCCTGTGGACCCGGCTGGTGCCCGAGTGGGGGCACATCCGCGGCCGCATGCCCCGCGAGCGCACCCACATCCACACGATCGACCAGCACAGCCTGGAGACGGTCGCCAACTGCGCGGCGGTGGGTGTCTCGGTGGCGCGGCCGGACCTGCTCTATCTCGGGGCGCTGTTCCACGACATCGGCAAGGGCTACGGGCGGCCCCACGAGCAGGTCGGCGCGGAGTTCGTCGCCCGGATGGCCGCCCGCCTCGGCCTCAACCTGCCGGACCGTTCCCGGGTGCAGACACTCGTCGCCGAGCACACCACCATCGCCCGCCTGGCGACACGGCACGACCCCACCGCCGACGACACCCGCGACCTGCTTCTCGACGCCGTACACTACGACCGCGACACCCTCGACCTCCTCGAGGTGCTCACCGAGGCCGACGCCCGGGCCACCGGACCCGGTGTGTGGAACACCCGCCTGGAGTCCGGCCTGCGCACCCTCGTCGACCGGGCCCGCCGTGCCCTGGTCCCC
>NZ_DUOE01000097.1 GCF_012838985.1 Corynebacterium sp.
CCCCTCCTCGTTGTGGTCGAAGTTGGAGACGACCCGGCCCGTGATCTCCACCCCGAGGGCGGCGGCGAGGTTGCGCACGCGGCGGGTGTCCTCGGCGGCGATGACGTCGGCGCCGGCGAGGGCGGCGCGCAGACGCGGCGAGGCGTCACCGACGTTGCCGAGCGGCGTCGCGGCGAGCACCACACCACGGGTGGGCAGAAGCGGGGCAGGAATGACCATGACTGCCATGCTAGACCCCGCGGTGGGGGTCGTATCCTAGACTCAGTCGGGTGAGCACCGCCGTCGCAACTCCCCGTCACGCCCGCCGTGTCCGCCCGGTGACCCCCCGGACCTGGGGGTGGACCCGTGCCGACACCGTGAGCACCCTGGTCATCGCCGTCCTCGCCCTGTTCACCCGCTTCGTCGGATTGACCACGGCGGTGTCCTCCGGCACCCCGGTCTTCGACGAGAAGCACTACGTCCCGCAGGCGTGGGACATGGTGCGCTCTGCGGTCAACCCCCTCATCGGCGGCATCGAGTCCAACCCCGGTTACGGCCTGGTCGTGCACCCGCCGCTGGGCAAGCAGCTGCTCGCCCTCGGCGAGATGGTCTTCGGCTACACGCCGCTGGGGTGGCGTGTCATGGTCGCGCTCTCCGGCGCGGCGACGGTGGTCCTGACGATGCTGCTGGTCCGACGACTGGCCGGCAACTGGCAGGTGGCGACGTTCGCCGGGCTGATCGCGGTTCTCGACGGCGTCCTCCTCGTCTCTTCCCGCTTCGGCATGCTCGACATCTTCCAGGTGATGTTCATCGTGGCCGCCGCGCTGGCGCTGGTCAACGACCATGAACAGGTACGCGCCCGCCTCCACGCCGCCTGGCTCGACGACCGGATGGGCACCTCCCCCCTGGGCCCGCGCCTGGGCTTCCGCTGGTGGCGTTTCACCGCCGGCGTGGCCCTCGGACTGTCCCTCGGCGTGAAGTGGTCGGGCCTGTACTACATGGCCTTCTTCGGGCTCATGGCGGTGTTCATGGACGCCGCCCTGCGGCGTCGTTACGCCGTCCGCCGCCCCCTCCTCGGGGCGCTGGTCCGCGACGCCGTCCCCGCCTTCGCCTCCCTGGTCATCGTCCCCGTGCTGCTCTACCTGTGGAGCTGGCGCGCCTGGTTCGCCAGTGAGACCTCCGTCTACCGCCACGCGAAGGTCGACGGGCAGATGGAGGCCGGGATCCTCCGCAAACTGCTCCCCGACTGGGCGGCGGGGTTCTGGCACTACCACCAGTCGGTGCTCAGCTTCCACGCCTCCCTGACCACCTCCGGAGGCCACTCCCACCCCTGGGACTCGAAGCCGTGGTCCTGGCTCGTCGCCTCCCGCCCGATCCTCTACTTCTCCTCCACCGACATCGACTGCTCCCTCGGGGGCGAGTGCCGCCGCATGATCTACCTCTTCGGCACGCCCGCCATCTGGTGGCTCACCGTGCCCGTCCTGCTGTGGGCCGTGTGGTGCCTGGTCATCCGCCGCGACCGGCGTTTCCTCATCCCCGTCGTCGCCTTCGCCGCGGGCTTCATCCCCTGGCTCATCGGCTACGACCGCCAGATGTACTTCTTCTACGCCACCGCGCTGTCGCCCTTCATCATCGCGATGCTGGCCCTGACGCTCGGGCAGCTGCACGGGCGCGGCACCCCGGTGCAGTGGCCGTGGCTGCGCCGCCTGGCCGCCGGGGAGATCCGCTGGGGCACCGTCGCGGTCATCGTCTACCTGTCGCTGGTGCTGGCGTCATTCCTGTACTGGTCGCCGATCCTCTACGGCTACCTGGTGCCGGAGTCCTGGTACCAGTCGCTCATGTGGCTGCCGAGCTGGACCTGACCTGAAGGGGCGGGGGCGGGGTCCGGCCTACACCGGGTTCGCGCCCAGCTCCCGCCATCCGGCGCGCAGCACCACGAAGCCGTGGTGGCTCAGCCAGGTCCACGCCATGGCGATGAGCGTGAAGAAAAGCAGCAGCAGGCCCATCACCTGCCCGGCGGCGACGGTGTCGAGCACCACGTCACGCACCAGGAAGCCGAACATGAAGGTCCACAGCGCGCCGACCACCACGAGCAGCGGGGACACCAGACGCGGTTTCCAGGCCACCGTGAACAGGCCGAGCGCCAGCGAGAAACGCATGGCGGCGGCATTGACCAGCAGCGTGGCGGTCTGCGGGTCAGCGTCCGGGAA
Source organism: Corynebacterium sp. (assembly GCF_012838985.1). Lineage (GTDB taxonomy): Bacteria > Actinomycetota > Actinomycetes > Mycobacteriales > Mycobacteriaceae > Corynebacterium. The sequence continues at coordinate 2,190 of NZ_DUOE01000097.1, forward strand.
GACGACACCCTCCACGCCGACGGGGTTGAGACCTCCGGCCTGATTGAGCATCTGCATGCCCCAGACCACCCAGAGGACGCCCGCGATGACGAGCAGCAGGCGGGCCACGACGAGGCCGACCATGCGGGCGTTCGCGGTGCGCCGCCACTCGGGTTCGACGCCCGCCATGATCACCTCGGAGAGGTCGGCGGGCGGGGTCATACCCCCGTCGGCGGGGTCGATGAACCGCAGGCGACGGCTGAGCGCCAGTGCCTCGTCGTGGAACTGACGGCAGCGGGCGCAGCCGGCGAGGTGCGCGTCGATGATGTCGTCGTCCAGCGGCGTCGGTTCGCCGTCGATCCGGGCGGAGAGTGCCGCCTGCACCTGGTCGTGGTCAATCACGTGTCAACACTCCATCAAGGCTCACCCGGCCGGATCCGAACACCACGATGATGATCAGCGCCGCCAGCATGACGACCGGGTACTCGACTCCACCATGGGCTGTGAAGAACCCGGCGTCCAGGTGGACGAGCCACACCGCCGCAACCATGAGCAGCGCCAGCAGACCCGCGATGAGCGTGGTGAGCAGTCCCACCACGAGCAGCGCGCCGCCGAGCAGTTCGACGGCCATGACGAGCCACGCCGACAGCTGCGGCTGCGGTACCCCCCAGTCGCTGAACTGTCCGGTGGTCCCGGTGAGGCCGGTGATCATGAGCTTGTCCCACCCGTGGGCGACGAACACTGTGCCGAGGACGATACGCAACAGCAGCAGCGCAGCATCCCTCACGGCCGGTTTGTCCATGCGATTAGACTACCCCGAAACACCCCGACCCCCGCTGACGGGAGCCCGCATGCTCATCGACACACCCATCGGACCCCTCGTTCTGCGCGGCACCGACCGTGGTCTGACGTCCATCGACTTCGGTGGGGACCCCGGCCCCGAGACACCACTGCTTCTCGACGTCGCCGCCCAGCTCACCGACTACTTCGCCGGCCGCCGCCTGCTTTTCGACGTCCCCCTCGACCTCCCCGGCGACGGTTTCCGTGCCCGGGCCCAGGCCGCCCTAGAGGACATCCCCTACGGGGAGACCGTCTCCTACACCGAACTCGCCGCGCTCTGCGGGAACCCGCGGGCCGTGCGCGCCGTGGGGTCCGCCTGCGCCACCAATCCCGTCCCGGTCATCCGCCCCTGCCACCGCGTCCTGCGTGCCGACGGCACCCTGGGCGGCTACCGCGGCGGCCTCGACGCCAAGACCTGGCTCCTCGAGCATGAAAAGCGTGTCCGGGGGAACCTTTGAGCGCCGGGGACAGTCCAATAGGACGTGACTGACACCGTGACAGACGACCTCATCATCGGCTCCGACGGCCTCGCCCGCCCCGCCTGGGCCGCCACCACCGACCTCCTCCGCCACTACTACGACACCGAATGGGGCATGCCCGTCCGCACCGAACAGGGCCTCTTCGAGCGGCTGTCCCTCGAGACCTTCCAGGCCGGACTGTCCTGGGAACTCGTCCTGCGCAAGCGGGAGGGCTTCCGCGCCGCCTTCGCCGGTTTCGATCCGGACGTGGTGGCGGAGTTCGACGAGGGGGACGTCGAGAAGCTCCTGGACAACCGTGAGATCATCCGCAACCGACGCAAGATCGAGGCGGTGATCCGCAACGCCCGGGCGACGGTCGCGCTGCGGGAGCACGGCGGGCTCGTCGACCTCGTCTGGTCCCACCAGCCGGAGGAGAACCTCCTGCCGCGCACACCGGCGGACATCCCCAGCCGCTCCCCCGAATCCGAGGACATGGCGAAGGCCCTCCGGAAGGCGGGTTTCACCTTCGTCGGGCCTGTGATGTGTTTCGCGCTCATGGAGGCCATCGGCGTGGTGGACACCCACCTGCTCGATTCGCACCGGCGCGGGACCTCGGGGGTCTGGGGGTAGTCACCTGACCGCGGTGTCGCCCGCCGGGCGGACCTCCAGGACCAGCTGGGTGTCATCCTCCGGGAGGACCCGCAGCTGCACCTGCCGGCCGACACCCAGCTGGTCCACCACGGACGGCGGGACGAACATCCCCTTGCACCGCTCGACCATGTCCCCGTGGAGGTTGGTGAACCGCACCGTGGTCTCCATCCCGGTGTACCCGTGACGGATCTCCCCGGTCGGCGTCATCGACATGACGACCCCGGTGACCGGCACCCCACGCTCGCGCACCTCAGCCGCCCGCGGATCGGTCAGTCCCAGCTGCTCCTGCTGGCGGTTGAAGAGGTCCTGCACCTCCTCCTGCCGGTCCCCGGGGACGGTGTAGAGCTCGGCCGGATTCTCCGGCTCGTAGCCCACGGGCATGACCACGCCGGGGCTGACGGAACGGATCTCGTGGGACGAGACCAGCTGCTCCAGGTGTCCGGTGAACTCCTGCATGTCAGCGTCCCGGACCCGGAGGGTGAGACGGTACTGGGGGGATGTCGTTGACCATCACGCCGGTGCGCTCGACATCCACCACCGTGCCCATCCCGAGGAGGGCCCCCGCCGGGAAATCGGGCTCCACCGCGAAGTCCAGGAGCGCATCGAGCTCATCGAACTCGTCCAGGACATCCTGCTTGTCCGGAATCTCGATCATGATCCAGCCGAGGACGACCGGGACGAGACCGAAGCCTGCCGACTCGACCGACCCGGTCTGCAGGAAGAGGTAGAGGGAGAGTCCGAGACCCGCCACGATGAGTACGATGCCGATGATGTTGGAAATGTTTCTGGAGAACATGACCTGAGGTTAAGAAACCTTCGCGCCTACCGCTCACCAACTCGGTGCCGACCACGATCGCGAGGGGCCGACGTTCCGTGGAGCTGAGGGGAGTCGAACCCCTGACCTTCGCGTTGCGAACGCGACGCTCTACCAACTGAGCTACAGCCCCGGATGCTCCGGGAGTGGAACTGCTGTCACACGTTACTCCGCTACGGATGTCACGTCGATGGTATCCACCGCGAAGGAGAACTGCGTATCGTCCTCGGGCAGGTGGAACACCTCGACCTGATGGCCGATCGTGAACTTCGGGAGCATCGAGGGCTGCAGGAAGGTCACTGTGCTGCGGTCCACGAGTACCCCACCGAGGTTCCGGAACCGCACCGTGATCTCCAACCCGGTGTGTCCCTGACGGATCTCCCCGGTCGGGGTCACAGCCATGATGACACCGGTGGTCGCCGTTCCGCGGGAGTGGATCTCCGGACCCCGCGGATCGGCCAGACCCATGAGCACCCGCTGGCGGTGGTACATCTCCTGCGCCTCCTCCATCCGGTCGTCCGGTACCTCCAGGAGCTTCTGCGGCTTCTCCGGCTCGTAGGCGACGGGCAGGACCGTTCCCCGGGCGAAGGTGCCGAGTTCGTGCGGGTGGATGAACAAGGACAGCTGGCCGGTGAATTCCTGGAGGTCGGCGCCGCGCACCCGGAGGGTGAGGCGGTACTGCGGGACGTCGTTGACGGACAGTCCCGTCGAGGTGATCTTCTCGACGCTGCCGACCCCCAGCCGCGCATTCGACGTCGGTGCGGGGGACCCGAGGCCCCAGCCGACGAAGATCATGATCACTCCGACGATCACGGGGATCAGGCTGACCAGGACGAAGATGTCCCATCCGGTCCCGGTGAAGGCGTCGAACGCGAAGTAGACTCCCTGCCCGATGAGGAACAGGCCGATGCCGATGACGATGTATCTGTTTCTCATGGCCTCAGCATCGCCGGGGGCGACGGCTACCGGTCACAAGTCACCGCTGCATGCCCAGCCGCTGCGTGCCACACTCCCGGCACGCCTGGTCGGGGGACAGCGTGCTGCGTGGAAGGAAGAACTAGCCCACGCGACGGTCGTCGTGGAAGCGGTCCGGGCGGCGGAAACCGCGCGGCTCCGGGGACGGCTCCTCGTGGAGGTGCAGCTCGCCGAGGGGCAGGTGGTCGAAGTCGGGGGACTCGTCGTCACGCTCGAGGACGACCGCGCCGGGGTGGCGGAGGTGGCGCGGGATGGCCAGCTCCTCATCGGCGGCGTTGAGCACCCCTAAGCGGGCGCGACGCAGCTGACGGATACGGCGGGCACGCAGGGCCTGCTCCTCGCGGACCTGGGTGCGCAGGGCCATGAGGTAGGCGCCGGAGACGGCCACCGTGACGCCGGCGAGGGCCCAGGCCCAGCCACCGAGCAGGAACGCCAGGATGGCGGTGAGCACGACGGCGGTGCCCAGCCCGATGAGGGTGCGCTGACGTCGCTGGTAGCGGGTCAGGGAGTACTCGGCGTCGGCGACCGGGTCCCAGCCGCCGCGTCCGGCGCGGTGCTCGGCGAACTCGATGTCCTCCTCGGAGAGGTCACCGTCCAGGTCGTCCAGATCCTCCAGCATGTCCGCGTCCCCGATCTCATCGGCCTCCCCGGTACGGGTGGCGTCCTCGTGTTCGTCGGTGTCCAGGACCTCCACGACGGAGTCCACCGAGTCCGGGTACATGAGGTCCCCCGGGGAGGTGTAGGAGTCGTCGTAGGCGTAGGTGGTCTCCTCGTCCCACTCGTCCTCCGGCTCCTCGACGGCGGCGACGACGACGGTGGAGTCCTCCTCGTCGGCCTCCACGCGGGGGCCGGCCTCGAGCTCGTGGACGATGTCGCCGTCGACGACCTCAATCTCCTGCTCCGCGTCCAGGCCAGTGTCGGTGCCGGGGCCGGCGTCGGCCTCCTCCCCCGTCTGCCGGGTGAACAGCCCACGGAAGCTGCGGGAGGGACGGGTGAGGTCATCGTCGATGAGCACCTCGTCGGCGCCGACGAGCTCCAGGTCCTCCTCCTCGACGGTGGTCTCGGGGGTGGGACGGACGTCGGCGGCGGTGAGCCGCGGACGACGACGGGCCGGCAGGTCGCCGGAGCCGCCCTCGTGGATGACGCGGGTGTCGTCGAAGCCCTCACCGGCGCGGCGGATCGACTTCTGCCCACGCATCAGCAGCGGGGCCAGCACGAACAGCCACACCACGATGATCAGGATGATGATCAGGCCATTGGACACGTGTCGTGCACCTTCCTCGGACGGGGACAGGGATTCCAGTCAAGGGTATCGACGTGACGGCAGGTGTGCCTCCTGCCACGCCGGAGTGTTTCACCGCAATCGGCCACCACGACGCAACCTCTCGACGCACGACTCCCGGTGATCCTCGACATTCTGTGCCACGAAGTGGTGGTCACGCCACCGGCCGTCGATGTGCAGGTTCCCGCGCAGGTACCCCTCATCCCGGAAACCGTTGAGCGCGAGCACCCGGCCGGACGCCGGGTTGTCGGGCAGATAGGTGGCGGTGACGCGGTGGAGGCCGACGCGTCGGAAAGCATGGTCCGTGCCCAGCGCGCACGCCGCGGTGGCCACGCCCCTGCCCTGCGCCGCGGAGAACACCCAGTAGCCGATCCAGCACTCCGAGATGCTGCCGTGCTGGATCGTGCCCAGGGTGACCTGCCCGGCGAAACGGCCGTCGAGTTCGATGACCAGCGGCACGACCTGCCCGCTCCGGCTGGCGTCACGCAGACCGCTGAAGAAGTTCCACCACGCCGAGGACGTGTGGGAGGCCTCCCAGCTGTCGGGGGTGGTGGGCTCGACGGGGCGGAGATGGGGTTCGTCGAGAAGCCGCTGTTCCCGCCAGTCGGCGCCGTCGCGGCTGGTCAGCGGACGCAGACGCAGCCGGCCGCCGTCGGGGAGGCGGACCGTGGGCGTCGATTCGGGCCATCCGGGGTGGATCAGGTCGCGCGGGCCTTTCCCCGGCTCCCGGAAGGTCCGGGCAGCCAGTCCGAAGGGGTCGAACACGGGTCGATCAACTGCCCTGCGCCAGGAACATCACGTCGACGATGTCCCCCGGGCGGATCTCCGTCGCCTCCTCCGGCACACGGATGAGGGCGTTGGCCTCCGCCAGGCCGGCGAGCAGGTGGGCGGGCGCACCGGTGGCGGCGCCGATGCCCTCGACGAGGTAGTCGGAGGTCTCCGCGTCCCGCATGAGGCGGGCGCGGATGAAGCCCCGCCGCCCCTCACGGGAGGCGATGTGGTTGAGGGCCCGGGCGCGCACCACGCGGCGGGCGATGTTGCGCTTGCCCAACGACGTACGGATGAGCGGACGCACCAGCACCTCGAAGGTCACCAGCGCGGAGACCGGGTTGCTGGGCAGCAGGAAGACGGGGATCCGCTCCGCACCGAGCAGACCGAAACCCTGGACCGAACCCGGGTGCATGGCGACACGCGAGGTGTCGATGTCGCCGAGCTCCTCCAGCACGGAACGGAACAGGCTGGACCCCTCGCCGCCGACGGCACCGGAGATGACGATGACCTCGCTGCGCTGGATCTGCGTCTCGACGATCTCCTTCAGACGACGCGGCTCCCCCACCGCGATGCCGACGCGGTGGACATCGGCCCCCGCCTCCTTGCCTGCGGCGGCCAGGGCATAGGAGTTGACGTCGTAGATCTGGCCGAGGCCCGGCTCACGGTCGGTGTCCACCAGCTCACGGCCGACGGAGATCACCGACAGACGCGGGCGCGGGTAGACGAGCACCTTGGAACGGCCGACGGCGGCCAGCAGGCCGATCTGCGCCGACCCCAGGATCGCGCCGGCGGTGACGGCGACGTCACCCGGCTGGATGTCATCGCCGGTGCGGCGCACGAAATCACCGGAGCGCACGACCCGCTGGGCGGTGACGCGGCGTCGGCCCCGGTCGGTCCACTCGAGGGGGAGGACGGCGTCGGCGAGCGTCGGCAGCGGCGCACCGGTGTGGACGCGCACGGCCTGCTTCGGCTGCAGACGGATCGGCTGCTGGGAACCCGCCGCCACCTCGCCGACCACGGGCAGGGAACGCTCGACCGGCTCCACCGGGGCATCCGGGTCGGGGACGCGGGGGCTCAGCCCCTTCTCGCCGCCGACGTCGACGGCACGCACGGCGTAACCGTCGATCGCGGCCTGCGGGAAACCGGGCAGGGCACGGGTGGCCTGCACCTCCTCTGCGCACATCAGGCCGAGGGCGTCAGCGATGGCGATGCGGACGGGCTCCGGGGTGACCGCGGCATCGGTGACGAGCGCGAGCTGCTGCTCAACGGAACGCACTGCACACTCCTTGTCTGATCAGGGACAGGTTCTACTCCCCCGCCGCACCTGTCTGGGCCGTCTCCGCCGCCTCGTGCTCGGCGAGGATCTCGGTGATCGCACGCTTGAGCACCGGGCCGTACTTCGGGTGGGAGAGACCGAAATCGACGCAGGCCGGGATGTAGCCGGCGGGGTTGCCCAGGTCGTGGCGCTTGCCGCGGTGGACCAGGATGTGGACCTGGTGTCCCTCCCGGATCATCAGCTCGATGGCGTCGGTGAGCTGGATCTCCCCGCCCTTGCCCGGCGTGATGCGCTTGAGGGCGTCGAAGATGCCGCGGTCGAGCAGGTAACGGCCGGTGGCGACGAAGGTCGAGGGGGCGTCCTCCGGGTCCGGCTTCTCCACCATGCCGACGACGCGCTTGACGTCGTTGCCGTCGAGGCCGCAGTCGGCGGGGATGTCCTCGATGTCGAAGACGCCGTAGTTGAACACGTCCTCGCGCGGCACGTCCACGGCGCACAGCACGGAACCGCCGAGTTCGGCGCGGACGGCGGCCATCTTCTCCAGCACACCCATGGGGAGCACGAGATCGTCGGGGAGCATGACGGCGACGACGTCCTCATCCTCGTCGAGGACGCTCTCCGCCAGTCCGACGGCGTGGCCGAGTCCGAGCGGCTTCTCCTGCTCGACCGCGACGGGGCTCATCAGCTTCCCGGCGCGCTGGACCTTCTCCACCTGCTCCGTCTTGCCCCGGTCGGCGAGTGTCTCGACCAGGTTGGGGAACTGCTCGAAGTGGCGCAGCACCTCCTGCTTGTTCGGTGCGACGACGACCGCCAGGCGGGACGCTCCGAGGGCGTTGGCCTCCTCTGCGATCAGCTCGATACCCGGGGTGTCGACCACCGGCAGCAGCTCTTTCGGCACCGTCTTGGTGGCGGGCAGGAAGCGGGTGCCCATGCCGGCGGCCGGCACGATGACGGTCTTGACGCCGTGTGGATGGGCGGAGGATGACAAGCTCATAACGCACCACCCTACCCCGCACGGTTACGCTTGGTGCCATGAACATCCGGGAGAAGAAGTCGAAGTTGAGGGCGTCGCTGACTCAGGCACGCCGCGACATGTCGGCGGAGGACATCCGCGCCGAGGACTCCGCGATCATCGCCCACGCGGCCGCCCTCCTGCGCTCCATGACGCCCGACGAAACCACCGTCGCCGCCTACTCGCCGCTGCCGGGCGAGCCGGGGGGTTCCCTGCTTCTCGATGCCCTGCACGGCGAGGCCTCCTCCCTCCTCCTGCCGGTCTCCCTCCCGGGCGGCCGTCTCGACTGGGCCCTCTACCAGGGACGTCTGGCCCTGACCCCGGGGGCGCTCGGCATCTCGGAGCCGACGGGCGAGCGGCTCGGCCCGGACGCCATCACCTCGTGCCGGCTCATCCTCATCCCCGCCCTGGGGGTCTCCCCGGAGGGCATCCGCCTGGGCAAGGGCGGCGGTTTCTACGACCGTGCCCTGGCCCGGTTCGCGGAGTCCGATGATCCGCCCCGCACGGCGGTGCTCCTCTACAACGGGGAGATCCGCGACGACATCCCCGTCGAGGACCATGACATGCCCGTCGACATGGCCATCACCCCGGCCGGGGTGCGCCACTTCTCCTGACCCGGGAACCTTCCGGGGGCGGGGGCAGTCCAATACTGCATGACCCTGCTCTCCGTCCTCCGTACGCCCGGCTGGCGACGTTCCGTCCTGCTCCGCCGGGCGCTGGCCGCCGTCCTCCTGCTCACCGCGCTCGTGCTCGCCCTCCGCGACGCCGGTTCCCCCGATCCCCGGGCGCTCGTGTTCTCCCGGGAGGTCCCCGCCGGGGAGGTGGTCTCGCGTGACGACGTCCGCGTGGTCGCCGTCCCCGGGCACCTCCTGTCCTCCTCCGCGCTGCGTGATCCCGCCGATGTGGAGGGGCGTGTGATCGCCGCCGCGGCGGCGGAGGGGGAGGTCGTCACGATGTCCAGATTTGTGGGAACGGACATGTCCGGAAGCTTTGTGGGGAACATCACGACCATGGTGCCGTTGCGACTCGCGGAACCCGAAATCCTGCCGCTGCTGCATCACGGGGACGTCGTCAATGTGGTCACGAACGGGCCGGAACGAGTGGGCGCGGACGTCATCGCCACAGGTGGGAGGGTGATTCTCGCGGACACCAGGGAGTCACCCGGCACCCTCCTCATCGGACTGTCCGAGGAGGACGCACACCGGGTGGCGGCGGCGTCCCTGGACACCCCCCTGGCGGTCGTTCTCACTCCGACTCTCCCGAAATGAGGGAAACTGGTTTAGAGTGCTCTCGTTCTTAAGTATTTTCAGATTCTCCACGGAAGGATCCCAGATGTTCCAGGGCTTCAAGGAATTCATCATGCGTGGCAACGTCATCGACCTGGCTGTTGCCGTGGTCATCGGTGGCGCATTCACAGCCATCGTGACTGCTTTCACCGACAACCTCATCAACCCGCTGATCGCCACCCTCGGTAACAACGACATGTCGGGCCTCGGCTTCCACATCATCGCCGGCAACGACGCCACGTTCCTCGACTTCGGCGCCGTCATCACCGCCGCCATCAACTTCCTGCTCATCGCGGCCGTCGTCTACTTCGTCATCGTCGCCCCGATGAACAAGCTCAACGAGCTCGCCGCCGCCAAGCGCGGAGTCAAGCAGGACGAGGAGGAGCCGCAGCCGACCGACGTCGAGCTGCTCACCGAGATCCGCGACCTGCTGAAGCGCTAGTCAGCAGCACTCAGTAATGCGGAGGGCGCTGCTCGCGCCAGAACTCCTCCGCGGAGACGGAGTCCTCGACCTCGGGGGCGAGGATGACCTCCCTCTCATCATCGGCCGCCCGGACAGTCCCGAACAGGGAGTCCGGGCGGTCTGCGTCCCTGTCGATGCCGGGGGCATCCGACGGACGCACCACCCGGCGACGCGGTCGCCGCTCGCGGGGACTACTCAACGGTGTGCTTCTGCAGCTGGTCGATGACGTGGTGGACCAGCGGGGTCAGCGTCGCCATGCCGTCGCGGACCGCCGCGCGGGAGGCCGCGAGGTTGACCACGACCGTGGAACCGGAGACACCCGAGATGCCACGTGAGGTGCAGGCGTCGACCGCACCGCAGGCCAGACCGGAGGCACGCAGCGCCTGGGCGATGCCGGGCACCAGCTGATCCAGCACCGAGCGGGTGGCCTCCGGGGTACGGTCCCGCGGACCGACGCCCGTGCCACCGACGGTGAGCACCAGGTCGACGCCGCCGACGACGGCCGTCTCGATCGCCTGGCGGATCTGGGACTTCTTGGAACGGACGGACAGGACGCCGTCCACGGCGAAACCGGCCTCCATGAGAAGCTCGGTGACCAGGCGGTCGGTGTCCTCCCCGGACCCGAGCACGTGGTCGGACACGAGCACCACGAGGGCGCGGCGGCGGGCCGGGACGGCCTTCTCCTGTTCGGTGGCCAGGAGGAAAGCCTCGTCCGGGTCCGCCACGTCGAGAAGCGCGGACGTACGTGGCAGTTCTTCGGCGGTGTGCACGGTGTTCTCCATCGTTCAAGTTCTGGAATTACTTGTTTCTAATGTGTCTGAATCTACTCTGAGGTCAGCGTAACCTCTACCTGTCGGCTCTGCCCCGTATCGGGCTGCAGAACTTCCAGGGTGACCGTCTGCCCGAACTCCTGGGAACGGATGGCCGCGACCAGGGCGTCGGAGTGGTCGATGCTGCGCGAGTCCACGCGCCGGACGACATCACCGACCTGCAGCCCCGCCCGGTCCGCCGGGCCGTCCGGCTCCACCGACGCGATGAGCGCACCGTCGACGTCCCGCCGGCCCGCCACCTGGACGCCCATCATGGGATGGGACGCCCGGCCGGTGGTGATGAGCTGGTCCGCGACGCGCTTGGCGAAGTTGGCCGGGATCGCGAAGCCGAGACCGATCGAACCGGCCTCCCCGCCCGAACTCATCGACGCGATGACGGAGTTCATGCCGACGATGCGTCCGTTCATGTCCACCAGCGGACCACCGGAGTTTCCGGGGTTGATGGCGGCGTCGGTCTGGATCGCGTCGATGAGTGAGGACTCCCCGCCGGCGTCGGAGGCCCGGACCGGACGGTTGAGCGCCGAGACGATGCCGGAGGTCACGGTGGAGCTCAACCCGAGCGGCGAACCGATGGCCACGACCTCCTGCCCCACCCGGAGCTGCTCGGAGTCACCGAACTGCACGGCGGGCAGCCCGGAGACGTCACGGACCTTCACCACCGCGATGTCGGTCGCGGGGTCGGAGGCGACGTAGTCCGCGGGGAGGGTGCGGCCGTCGTTGAGCGTCACGTTGATCTGCCCGAACTGGTTGTCGGCGCCGGAGACGACGTGGTGGTTCGTCAGCACGTAGCCGTCGGAGGAGATGATCGACCCCGAGCCCTCCCCCGCGCTCGTGCGCGTGGCCACCTGGAGGGAGACCACGGCGGGCAGCACATCGGCGGCCACCTGCTCGACGCCGCCGACCGGGGCGTCGGGGGCCGGGGCGCTGGGCTCCCGGAGGGAGTTGACCACCCCGGAGTCAGCCGGGCCGGAGCCCGAGTTCGCGGCGACGAGCCCGACGATGGACCCGGAGGCGACGGAACCCACCAGCATGAGCGCCAGGGCGGTGCCCAGGCCGACGGTCCGCTTCGGGGCCTTGTGCTCCTCCACAGGTTCCAGCGGCCCCTCCGCCGCCTGCCACTGGTAGGGAGAGGTCACCTGCTGATAGCCGTCCTCCTGCCCGGAGGAGCGGTTCGTGGTCGGGTCATCATTCATACCGGTCATTGTCCTCTTCCCCTCTGGGCCGTCCCTGGTGCATTTCTGTACGTTACCTGGATGCCTCCACCTGCGGTTTACCGGGCAGCTCCACGATGACGAGGGTTCCGCCGTCGTCGCTCTCCTCGACACGGACGGTACCGCCGTGCCGCACCACCGTCTGCTTGACGATCGCCAGCCCCAGCCCCGAGCCCGGCTGCGACCGCGCCTCCGGGGAACGGTAGAAACGTTCGAAGACCCGCGTCCGGTTCTCGGGCGAGATGCCGGGGCCGGAATCGGCGAAGGAGAGCTGCACGCGGTCGTCGGAAAGCGGTGTCATGCGGACTCGCACGACGCCCCCGGGCGGCGACCACTTGGCGGCGTTGTCGAGCAGGTTGAGGGTCGCGCGCCCCAGGGAGAACTGGTCGCCGACGAGGTGCCACGGGATGAGGTCGACGTCGAAGTCGATGTCGTTGCGGCGTCGGCGGACCCTCTCCAGGGAGGAGTCCAGGACGGCGTCGAGCTCGACGGGTTCGCGGGCCGTCTCCCCCGCATCCTCGCGCGAGAGGTCGATGAGGTCACCGATGAGGGTGGACAGCTCCTCCATCTGCGCCAGGACGTCCCGCTCCAGGTCCTGCCGGTCCTGCTCGGGGATGCGGCCCTCCATCCCCGGACGGTTGAGCATCATGAGGAACTCGATGTTCGTGCGCATCGACGTCAGCGGCGTCTTCAGCTCATGGCCGGCGTCGGCCACCAGCTGGGACTGACGCGTGCGGGAGTCCTGCAGCGAACTGAGCATCTTGTTGAAGGACCCGGTCAGCTGGGCGATCTCGTCGTTGCCCTTCACCGCGATGGGGCGGAGATCATCCGTCTCCGCCACGTAGTCGACGGCCCGCTGCAGACGCTTCAGGGGTTTGAGTCCCGCCGCCGCCACCAGGGTGCCCGCGGCGATGGCCAGGATCGTGCCCATCGCCGCGATGATGAGCAGCACGCTGGCCAGGGTGGTGATCAGGTCGTGGGTGGCCTTCATGTCCTTCGCCAGGACCACCGTGCCCCCGACGGAGTCCGTGCGGGACAGGATCCGCTCGTTTCCGACGGTGCGCACCGAACGCCCCTCGGACCCGTCAGCGGTGTGGACCTCGCCGCCGACGGGGATCGTGTCACCCCGGGAGAAGGACCAGCCGGGAGGCGAGATGGAGACCCGGGTGTCCGGGTGGTACGCCTTGAACTGCTGGACCTCCCCCTCCAGGTTGGTGGGGTAGAAGGGGTCGACGGTCCGGTTGAGCAGGACCGTCGCCTGGGAGTCGAGGTCACGGTCGACGCCGGCGGTCAGCGCCGTAGTCACCGACCAGTAGGTGACCACGGTCATCGCACCGACGGCGATGGCCACGCCGGCGAAGGTCAGCAGCGCCAGACGCCAGCGCAACGGGGTCCTGGCCGCCCAGGAGCCGGCACGTCCGGCGGCGACCGACGAGGGGGTCTGTTCCTCCGCGGGATCGGCGGGACCGTGCAGCGCCGTCCGGCGCAGAGTCACGGAGTGCTCTCCCGCAGGACGTAACCGACGCCGCGGACCGTGTGGATGAGACGGGATTCACCCTCGGCCTCCGTCTTGCGACGCAGGTAACCGATGTAGACCTCGAGGGCGTTGCCGGAGGTCGGGAAGTCATAGCCCCAGACCTCCTCCAGGATGGTGGAACGCGGCAGGACGCGGCGCGGGTTCCGCATGAGCAGGTTGAGCAGGGAGAACTCCGTGCGGGTGAGGCTGATGGCCCGGTCACCGCGGGAGACCTCCCGGGTCTCCGTGTTCATCCGCAGGTCCTCGAAGATGAGCTCCTTCTCGGCCTCGGGCTCGGCGGTGCTGTCCACGTGCGCGCGGCGCAGGAGCGAGCGCACGCGCGCCA
>NZ_DUOE01000098.1 GCF_012838985.1 Corynebacterium sp.
GCCCGGCCGTTCCATATTCGGGGAAGCGCTGAATCGTCACCGGGCCGCCCTCCCGCAGGGGAGGACGGCCCGGTGAACTGGTTCTTCAGAAGGCGAAGCTTAGCGGCCCAGACGATCGATGAAGACGAAGGCGGTGGACAGGGCGCCGATGATCGCGGTGAAGACGGCGACCCACTCGCGGATCTCCTTCGGGTTGCTGGAGAGGCTGTCCTCGTCCTGGTCGTTGCTGGAGGAACCGAGGAAGTCAGCGGAGCCCTCCGGAGCGACGGTGACGGTCTCGACCTCCGGGGAGTCCTGCGCGAAAGCCGGTGCGGACAGGCCGGCGGTGGTCAGGGCGACGGTGGTGGCCACGGCGGCGACAGCCTTGCGGGAGAAGAGCTTCATGGGGATACCAGTTCCTTGTACGTACGGAAGAAATGAAATGAACAGGTCCAACCATAACGCTCTGAGTACGCTCATGCAACAGGTTGCCGGACAACGGCAAACCCCTCTTTACCTGCTCATGGACAGGTAAAGAGGGGCGTCGGAAAGCGGTTATCCGAGGGCTGCGGTCTCGATGCGGACCTCCTCGGCCGGTGCGCCGTCGGCGGCACCGCCCTGGACACCGGCCTCGGCGATCTTGTCGAGGGTGGCCAGGCCCTCCTCGGAGATCTGACCGAAGTAGGTGTAGTCGGGGGCCAGGGGGGAATCCTGGTAGTTGAGGAAGAACTGGGAGCCGTTGGTGTCGGCGCCGGCATTGGCCATCGCGATGGAGCCGCGCGGGTAGATCACCGCGGAGGTGGCCGGACCGTCGAGTTCGTCGGTCGGGTACTCGTTGGCGAACTGGAAGCCCGGGCCGCCGGCACCCGTGCCGGACGGGTCACCGCACTGCAGGACGTGGATGCCGGAGGTGGTCAGGCGGTGGCAGACGGTGTCGTCGTAGTAGCCCTCGGCCGCGAAGTGCTCGATGGCGTTGACGGTGCACGGGGCGACGGAGCGGTCGAGCTCCATGCCGATCGGGCCCTGGCCGGTGGTGAGGGTGACGTTGACGGTGCCGGTGGTGGGGATGTTCTCGGTGCCCGGGGCGGAGATCTCGCGGGCGGGCTCGCCGGCCTCGGGGTACTCGCAGGTGACGGTCTCCGGGAGGGCGGTGGCGCGGGTCATGGCCAGCGGCTCCATGGTCGGGGTCTCCGTGGTGGTGGTCTCCTCGGAGGCGGTGACCTCCTCGCCGGTGTCCCGGGTGGCGAGGAACCAGATGCCTCCGACGATCGCGAGGATCACGACGGCGGCGGCCAGACCGATCTTGAGCGGGCGGGACTTCTCGGCGCGGTCGCGGGATTTCAGTTCGCGGTCAAGCTGGGCGAGGGCGTCCTCGCCGCGTTTCCTGTTGTCGGTCACCGGTGACTCTTCCTGACGTTGTCGGACATGTACGGTCAGTCAGTCTAACCGGCGCGGTGTGACCGTGGCACGGTGTGGTGGACATCTCTATTGTGGGGGCATGGCAAACGTAACCTTCAAGAACGAATCCACCACCACCGCAGGCGAGCTGCCGGCCGTCGGCGACCAGCTGCCGGACTTCACCCTCGTCGGCACCGACCTCGGCGAGCTGACCCCGGCGGACTTCTCCGGTAAGCGCGTCGTCCTCAACATCTTCCCGTCCCTGGACACCGGCGTGTGCGCCAAGTCCGTCCGCGAGTTCAACGAGCGTGCGACCTCCCTGGACAACACCGTCGTCCTCGGCGTCTCCCAGGACCTGCCCTTCGCCCACGGCCGTTTCTGCTCCGCCGAGGGCATCGAGAACGTCACCACCGGTTCCGCCTTCCGTTCCTCCTTCGGTGAGGATTACGGCCTGACCCTGCAGGGCTCCCCGCTGCAGGGCCTGCTGGCCCGCGCCGTCATCGTCGCGGACGAGAACGGCAAGGTCGTCTACACCCAGCTCGTCGACGAGATCACCGACGAGCCGGACTACGACGCCGCGGTCAACGCCCTCTCCTAGACCCCCGTCCGAGCCCCGGTCACCCGTAGCGGTTGGCCGGGGCTTCCTGCTGTCTGTCATGATGATCTGCATGACCCGTTCGGAGAGAAACAGTCTCGTTGCGATCCTCACCGCGATCGTCCTCATCATCGGCGGTATCGTCGCCGCCGTGGTGCTGGGGGTGCGTGGTCCGGACGACGGGCAGGACCTCGTGGCCCGGGCCGCCGAGACTCCGACGGCCACCGCCGAGGCGGCTGGGACGGCGGACACGACGGTCGAGGAGACCCCGGATCCGCTGGCCGACGCACGGCTCAACCGCGTCACCGCCGGCCCGGCACCGGCGGCCACGGACTCCTGGGGTGGGGTCGAGCATGTCCGCAGCTGGGAGGGGGAGTTCACCGTGTGGCGCGGGGGACTGCCGCAGATCATCCTCGGCCCCGCCGGCAACTGGTTCCCGGCCGGGCAGCCGGGCTGCGGTGACGGGGTGTACCTGGTGGAGTTCGCGGGCGTCGACAAGCAGTCGCCCCTGCAGGCCTCCCTCGTGGACGCCACCGGGGTGACCACCCATGAGGCGGAGGCCGCCGCCGGGTGGATGCTTCTCGACGACTGCCACCTGCCCTACCTCACCCTCGAGGCGGGTGGGGAGGTTCCGCAGGTCGAGGTGACCTACGAGGTTCACGAGTACCAGCCCGCGGGCTAGACTGCCTGGCATGCAGCTCCACGGATTCGCCGCCGGCCCCTATCAGACCAACACCTTCGTCATCGTCAACGACGGGAAGGCCGGTGTCGTCGACCCCGGCATGCACGCCGCCCGCCAGGTGACCGCCCTGCTCGAGAAGACCGGCGCGGAACTCAGTGAGATCGTGTGCACCCACGGCCACATCGACCACATCCGTGAGGCCGGCGACCTGGCCAGGCGTTACGGCGTGCCGGTCTATCTCCACCCGGCGGACCAGTTCATGCTCCACGAGGAGGGCATCCTGCCGCAGTCGCGGGTGCTCTTCGACGTGAAGAAGATGGTGCCCATCGAGGACCTGCGCGACCTCAACGACGGGGACACCGTCACCCTCGCCGGCGTCGAGCTCCGTGCCGTCCACGCCCCGGGTCATTCCCCGGGCTGCATGCTGCTCGTCCACGAGGACTTCTGCTTCACCGGCGACGTCCTGTTCAAGGGCTCGATCGGGCGCACCGACTTCGACTCCTCCTCCCCGCAGGACATGGACGCCTCTCTCCGGGGGCCGGTGTGGGACCTGCCGGACCACCTCCAGCTGTTCCCCGGCCACGGCGATCCGACCACCATGCGGGCCGAACGGCAGACCAACCCATTCCTGCGCATGCTGGGCCGCTAGGTAAGGTGTGTTGCTGTGACTGAGAAGAAGCAGAAGTTTGCCGCCCTGTCCGCACCCAAGGGTGTCCCGGACTACATCCCGCCGGTCTCCCCGGTGTTCCTCAAGGTGCGTGACACCTTCATCCACCAGGCGCATCTCGCCGGCTTCCAGCACATCGAGCTCCCCGTCTTCGAGGACACCACCCTGTTCGCCCGCGGCGTCGGTGAGTCCACCGACGTGGTGAGCAAGGAGATGTACACCTTCGCCGACCGCGGCGGCCGTTCCGTCACCCTCCGCCCGGAGGGCACCGCCGGTGTCATGCGTGCGGTCATCGAGCACAACCTCGACCGCGGTCAGCTGCCCGTGAAGCTCAACTACGCCGGCCCCTTCTTCCGTTATGAGCGCCCGCAGGCCGGCCGTTACCGCCAGCTGCAGCAGGTGGGCGTGGAGGCCATCGGTGTCGACGACCCGGCGCTCGACGCCGAGATCGTCGCCCTGGCCGACCGTTCCTACCGTTCCCTGGGGCTGAAGGACTTCCGCCTCGAGCTCACCAGCCTCGGCGACAACACCTGCCGCCCGGCCTACCGCGAGAAGCTGCAGCAGTTCCTCTTCGGTCTGCCGCTCGACGAGGAGACCCGCGCCCGCGCGGAGATCAACCCGCTGCGCGTCCTCGACGACAAGCGCCCCGAGGTCCAGGAGATGACCGCCGACGCTCCGCTCATGCTCGACCACCTCTCCTCCGAGGCGCGCGAGCACTTCGAGACCGTCACGGGGCTTCTCGACGACATGTCCGTCCCCTACGTCATCAACCCCCGCATGGTCCGTGGTCTCGACTACTACACCAAGACCTGCTTCGAGTTCGTCCACGACGGTCTCGGCGCCCAGTCGGGCATCGGCGGCGGCGGACGTTACGACGGCCTCATGGCCCAGCTCGGCGGCCAGGACCTCTCCGGCATCGGCTACGGCCTCGGCGTGGACCGCACCGTCCTGGCACTGGAGGCCGAGGGCGTGACCCTCGACGGCGTGGAGCGCCGCGTCGACGTGTACGGCGTCGCCATGGGGGCGGCCGCCAAGAAGGCGATGGCGCTGCTCATCAACGACCTGCGTGCCGCGGGTCTGTCCGCCGACATGGCCTACGGCGACCGCGGACTCAAGGGCGCGATGAAGGGCGCCGACCGCGCCGGCGCGCAGGTGGCGCTGGTCCTCGGCGACCGGGAGCTCGAGCAGGGCACCGTCGCCGTCAAGGACCTGGCCGCCCACACGCAGAACGACGTCGCCCTCGACGCCGTCGTCGGCCAGCTGCGTGCCGCGCTGGCCTGAACCGTCAGTTGAGGGTGCCCGGCAGACCGTCGCGGAGCAGTGACTGCGCGTCGCTCGCCCCGCGCAGGGCGTTGACCACCACCGGCAGCATGTCGGTGTGGATCATCGGCAGGTTGCGCTCGAAGGGCGGCTGCAGGCTGCGGGTCTGCCAGTCGTGGCCGGAGTGGCGGGCGTCGCTCTCCGGGTAGCGGGGGTCGACGAGGAGGAAGCCGCCGGTCTCGGAGATGTCCGGGGCCCACACCGTGGCGATGCCGTGCAGCACCGACTGCCCCGTCTCCGACTCCACCTGCTGGTAGCGCAGCGCCGCGGGGATGCCGGCCGCCCGGTAGAGGGCGGCGAGCAGCGCGGCCTGGGCGTGGCAGACGCCCTCACCGGACTGCAGCGTCTCGGAGGCGCTCACGGCGACGGCGGTGCCGCCGGTGTCCGCCGGGTGGGTGATGCGGTCCCGGACGTACTCGAAGATGGTGCGCACCGTCTCGGGCGGGTAGGTGCCGGTCAGTGCCTGCGCGAGGGCGATGATGTCGGGGTGGTCGGCGTCGATGACGGTGGTGGGGGCGAGGAATTCCGGGTCGAGATGCATGGCCGCATGATATCTGACAGCCGGTGATGAGCATGCCGACGGCGGCCCGCCATCGGACCCAC
>NZ_DUOE01000099.1 GCF_012838985.1 Corynebacterium sp.
AGATCACCCACACCGAGCCGGGCCTGCAGGGCGACCGCTCCACCGGCGGCACCAAGCCGGCCACCCTCGAGTCCGGCGCCGAGATCCAGGTTCCGCTGTTCCTGGAGACCGGCAACGTCGTCAAGGTCGACACCCGCACGGGTGAGTACCTCTCCCGCGTCAACGCATAAGGTCCACTGACTTGACCGACACCAAGGACCAGCCCACCGACCGCGCGGACCGCGCCGGCGAGGAGCGCGAGGAGGACGAGCGCAACTGGCGCCGCCACGGTGCCCGTTACCGTGCGCGTCGTCGCGCCGTCGACATCCTCTTCGAGGCGGAGGCCCGCGACATCGACCCCGTCGCCGTCGTGGAGGACCGCATCGAGCTGGCACGCGTCGACGTGCACGGCGTCGCCCCCATTGCCTCCTACACCCGCGACATCGTCACGGGTGCCGCCGAGCAGCTCGACACGATCGACGAGACGATCGAGCGCTACCTCGCGGAGACGTGGGAGCTGAACCGTCTGCCGGCCGTCGACCGCGCCATCCTGCGCGTCGGCGTCTGGGAGATCCTCTTCAACCCGGAGGTCGACGGCGCCACCGCCGTCGTGGAGGGTGTCGAGCTGGCCAGCCAGTACGGCTCCGATGTCGCGGCGCCGTACATCCACGCGGTGCTTGACGACGTCGTCCAGGCAGGCTCGGAGCTCAACCCCTTCGCGGATGACGGGGATTCTGAGGAGTCCGCCGAGTAGCCGTGGGCTGAATATCTATACCATCGTGGTATGGATCAGTTCACGATGGAAGAAGCCCTGTCCCACCGGGTCGGCCCCGATTTCCGGATCGCGGACGTCGATCCCACGTCGACCCCCGGTTTCGAGTGGGACAAGGAGGACTGGGAACGCGAGTTCCACGAGCACGACGACGAGCTCGATGAGCTGCAGGAGAAGCTCTACGCCAACGGCCGCTCCGGGGTACCGGGCACCGGTGGCGTCCTGCTCGTCCTGCAGGGCATGGACACGGCCGGCAAGGGTGGTGTCATCCGCCACGTGTTCCGGGCCTTCGACCCGCAGGCCCTGAAGATCCGGGCCTTCGGGCCCCCGACCGCCGAGGAACGTCGGCACGATTTCCTGTGGCGCGTCCGCCCGCATGAGCCGGCCGTCGGGCAGATCGCGGTGTTCGACCGCTCCCACTACGAGGACGTGCTCATCCAGCGCGTGCGGCAGATGGCCCCGCCGGAGGAGATCGAGCGCCGCTACGACGCGATCGTCGACTTCGAGCGCGACATGGCGACCCGGAACGTGAAGATCATCAAGGTGATGCTGCACATCTCGAAGGACTTCCAGAAGGAGAATCTCCTCGAGCGTCTGGAGAATCCCGAGAAGCACTGGAAGTACAACCCGGGTGACCTCGACGAGCGCGAGCTGTGGGACGAGTACCAGCAGGCCTACGAGATCGCGATGAAGCGGACCAGCACTGACTTCGCCCCCTGGTACTGCATCCCGGGTGACCGGAAGAAGTACGCGCGCATGGCGGTGAAGTACCTCGTGCTGGATGCCCTGCGTTCGATGGACCTGACCTGGCCGCCGGCTGACTTCAACGTGGAGCTGGAGCTGGAGCGGGCGCAGAAGGCCTAGCCACCCCAGCCACCAACGCAAAGATGCCGCGAGGGGCTCCCGCCACCATGACGGGACGCCCCTCGCGGCATCTTCTGGTTGCCGGTCTACTGCTCGTCGGCGGCGTCGAGCTCCGCCTCGACCTGCTTGCGCAGTTCGGCGAGGTCATCGGCGGTGGCCTTGATGCCGTCGTGGGCGGTGAGCACGGCGTCGACGGCGCCGCGCACGGAGGCAGCCAGCTGCTCGTCGTTCATGCCGGCGGCGATGGGCACGTCACGCTCGGTGCGGACGATGAGGTTCTCCGCGCGGTCCACGATGGTGGCGCGTGCGCCGAAGGAGATCGAGTTCACCTGGTTGGCGGCGAGGTAGAGGGTCGGGTCGGCGTCGTTGAGCGTCTGCTCCGTGACGACGTCCGCCCGCACGATGAACACCGAGCCGAGCACCGCGAAGGTGACGGGGATGTCGTTGAGGTTGGCGGAGGCGACACCGGAGTCGTCGTCGCCGACCTTCTCCAGCTCGACGTCGAAGCCGCGCATGGCCTCGATGATGCGGTCGATGGTGACGGGGCTGAGGTTACTCATGGTCGTGCTTCTCCTCCCAGGTGACCAGCTCGGGGAGCTGGGCCTCGACCCACTCGTAGGCGCGCAGGACGCCGTCGAGGGTGGACATGATGAATGCGCCGATCTGGTTGCGGCTCAGACCGTGCTCGATGTCGATCTGGCGGAGGGCGCTGATGGTCAGGTGGCCGGCGCCGGCGGAGTTCTCGAAGAAGCGCAGGGTCGGCATGTACTGGGTCTGGTTCCACTCGTTGACCAGACCGAGGACCTTCGGTGCCTCGTCCTTGGGCGCCTCGCCGCGCCACATGGAGTCGCACACGAGCTGGTCGCCGTCGATGCTGATCGCGATGGCCGTGTTGATGAAACCGGTGCGCACGATGGTCGTCGGCGTCTCGCCGGCGGCCACGGGGGCGGACTCGAGACGGTGCTGGAGACCCTCGGCGTCGAGGAGCTCGGAGATCCGCTCCGGGGTGACCGGGGACACCGGGGTGTCGGGAATGGGTGATGTGGGTGCAGAAGTCACCCGTCCAACCCTAGCTGGTTCTCCTCCTCGGGGGCCTCGAGCTCGCGGACGGCGTCGAAAAGCGCCTCGCCGCCCAACTCGTGGGCGAGGGTCCGGTCGAGGGTGGGGTAGCGGAAGACGTGGTCGGCGTCGAGAAGCATCTGCGGCGAGACACGCTGGTTGGCCAGCGCGAGCTCCTGGGCGCCCTGGCGGCCGAGGATGATGGCCGGGCCGATCGAGGGGATCGGGATGAATGCGGGGCGGCGCAGCTCGGAGGACAGTGCGGCGGTGAGGTCGCGGTTGAGGGTCTCGGTGGGGGAGACGGCGTTGACGGGGCCGGACCAGGCGGGGTCGAGGACGCCACGGGTGAGGATGTCCGTGGCGTCGTCGATGGAGATCCACGGGAACCAGATCTGGCCGTCACCGAAGCTGCCGCCCAAGCCGGTGGAGAAGAGGGCCTTGAGCACGGGGAGCATGCCGGAGCGGGCGGACATGATGGCGCCGAAACGGACGTTGATCACGCGCTTGCCGGCCTCGGCGGCCACCACCGTCGCGGCCTCCCAGTCACTCACGACGTCCGCGAGGAACCCCTCGCCGCGTTCGGAGGTCTCGGTGAGGACCTCGTCGCCGCGGTCGGCGCCGTAGTAGCCGACGGCGGAGGCCGCGATCATGGTCTGCACGGTGGGGGAGTTCGCCACCAGGCGGGCCAGCCGGTTGGTGGGGGTGACGCGGGAATCCCGGATCGCCTGCTTGTGGGCGTTGCTGAAACGGCCGAAGAGCGGCTCGCCGGCGAGGTGGACGAGGACGTCGACACCGTCGAGGAGGTCCGGGGCGGGGGAGAAGGGCTCCCACAGACGCTGGTAGGGCTTCGGGTTGCGGCGCACCAGCTGGATGACGTGGTGGCCGGCGGTGCCCAGCTGCGCCATGAGAGCCCGGCCCACGAGTCCGCGGGAGCCGGTCATGGCGATGGTCAGCGGCTTCTCCGGCTGGAGGTGGGCGATGCGGTCGAGGAAGAGAAAGTCGTTGATGAGCTGCTGCTGGCGGTAGGCGAAGAAGGAGGTCATCGCGTTGGCCGGCAGGCGGGTGGTCACGGTGTCGGTGACCAGGGTGCCGTCCTCGTGGTCGGCGAAGTCGTGGACGTGGCGCCAGTTGGCCAGGGTCTTGACCGGGGCGTTGATGCACACGTCGGTGAAGCGGTGGCCGCGGCGGTAGTTCGACAGGTCGTGCCGCGAGACCCACTTGAGGCCGGCCGGCAGACCGAAGATGGTGGTGCCGTCGGAGAGTTTGTCGGCCTGCTTCATGGGGATGAAGGGCAGGAACGGTGGCGTCAGACGGACGAGGGCCCCCGGTCGGGTGTGCCACTCCCAGACCTGTTCGCGGGGCGCGGGAACGACGTGACTTGTGGTCAGACTCACGGTGGGATGTCCCTCTCGTCGACGGGTGCGCACCCATGTCGGGGGCGGCGGGTGATAGTATCGGCTGCAGTCTTCAAGCATAGACACCAATGGACACAGTTCGTCTTTGTCCGACATCCTTTAAGTTCCGCACAGAGAGGCGGGGAAGGAGGTCACGATGAGTGAACGCACTGACGGCGCGACCACAGTGGAGCTGCTCGGCTCCGATGATGTCGCCCGCACTGTCGCACGCATCGCGCACCAGATCATTGAGAAAACGGCCCTGGACTCCCCGGAGGCCGGTCGAGTCATGCTGCTGGGCATCCCGTCGGGGGGAGTGCCCCTGGCCGACAGGCTGGCAGCCAAGGTCGAGGAGTTCTCCGGCGTGGCGGTACCCGTCGGCGCCCTCGACATCACGCTCTACCGCGATGACCTGCGCAACAAGCCGCATCGCGCCCTGAAGCCCACCACCATCCCGGCCGGCGGCATCGACGGCACCACGGTCATCCTCGTCGATGACGTGCTGTACTCCGGTCGCACCATCCGCGCCGCCCTCGACGCCCTGCGTGACCTCGGCCGCCCGGAGAACATCCAGCTCGCGGTCCTCGTCGACCGGGGACACCGCCAGCTGCCGATCCGCGCGGACTACGTCGGCAAGAATCTGCCGACCGCACGCTCCGAGGACGTCGCCGTGCTCCTCGAGGCGATCGACGGCCGTGACGCGGTCATCCTGACCAAGCCCGACACCCGGGAGAACAACTGATGAAGCATCTGCTGTCCATCTCCGACCTGGACCGCGACGAGATCCTCGGCCTGATGGACGAGGCCGACCGTTTCCGTGAGGCGCTGGAGGGGCGGGAGATCAAGAAGCTGCCGACCCTGCGTGGCCGCACGATCTACTCCCTCTTCTACGAGAACTCCACCCGCACCCGTTCCTCCTTCGAGACGGCGGGCAAGTGGATGAGCGCCGACGTGATCAACCTGTCCGCGTCCTCCTCCTCGGTGAAGAAGGGCGAGTCCCTCAAGGACACCGCCTTGACTCTCGCCTCCATCGGTGCCGACGCCATCGTCATGCGCCACCCCTCCTCCGGCGCGGCGCAGCTCGTCGCCGACTGGATCGGCGAGAACGGCTACCCGACCGCCGTCATCAACGCCGGTGACGGCTCGCATCAGCACCCCACCCAGG
>NZ_DUOE01000100.1 GCF_012838985.1 Corynebacterium sp.
GATGGCGTGCACCGTCCACAATGCGCGCAATGATGATGACCCCAATGCCCCGCCCCGTCACGGGAGGTTGGAGCGGGCACCGGGTGGGGTGGTGCATCACCCACCCGACGGGGGACCACCGAGGAGCAATATCCACCCGATACGGCAGTTGTCCGCCATGGCCCTGATCAACAGGTGAACCCTCGTGGGGCGTCGGAAAGTGGCTATCCGCGATTCCAGGGCTCGATCGGGTTGCCCTGCCACACGGTGTTGGCGGGGACCTGGTCGCCGCGCATGACGAGTGAACCGGGACCCACCGTCGCACCGTCACCGATGCGCGCAGCCGGCAGCACCACGGAGTGCGCGGCGAGGGTGGCGCCGTCCGCGATGGTGACGGTGTCGAGGCTCATCACACGGTCCTGGAACAGGTGCGTCTGCACCACGGTGCCCGGGCCGACGGTGGCGCCGCGTCCGACGACGCACAGATCCGTCTCCGGGAACCAGTAGGACTCGACCCACGCGCCGTGGCCGATCTTCGCGCCGAGGGCCCGCAGCGCCACGTTGAGCTCACCGGTGCCGAGCGTCGGCACCAGGAACCACGGGGCGGCGACCGCCTCGACGAAGGCGTCCTGCAGCTCGTTGAGCCACACGAACTCACTCCACAGCGGATGATCACCGGGCGTGTGCCTGCCGACGCAGAACCACTTCACCAGCACCGTCACCACCACGGCCAGCAGCCCCGCCGCCATGAGGACCAGCCCGCCGGCCAGCCAGGCGACGAACACGCCGTAGGCGGCCACCAGCCAGTAGATCGTGCCGACCACACCAGCCAGCAGCATCGCCGACGTCATCGGCGCGAGCAGACGCATCGTCTCGATGAAGCCGCGGAAGAACTTCACCTTCCGCCCCGGGTTGTACGTCAGAGCCTCGCCGCCGTCCGCATCGACATGCACGCGACGCATGCGCTCCGGCGGCGAACCCCACCAGTTGGTGTTCGCCTTCGCCTTCTTCGGGGTGGAGGACAGCACCGCCACCAACGAGTTCTTCGGCAGCTTCCGGCCCGGTCCGGTGATGCCGGAGTTGCCCACGAAAGATCGCTTGCCGACGCGCGTCTCCCCCGTCAACATCCAGCCTCCACCCAGCTCGTAGCCGCCGACGAGGGTGTCGTCGGCGAGGAAGGCTCCCTCGCGGACGTCGGTGAGCGTCGGGATCATGACCGCCGTGGACACCTCGACGTTCTTGCCGATCCGCGCACCGAGGCTGCGCAGCCACAGCGGCGTGAGCTGACCGGCGTAGAGCGGGAAGAGGTAGGTCCGGGCGTCGTCCATGAGCCTCTCGATGGTCCACAGCTGCCAACCATGGAAGGACCGCACCGGTGTGATGCCGGGCCGCAGCCCGATCTGCAGGACACGGACACCGAGCCAGATGGACACCATGTAGAACGCGAACGCGACCAGACCACCCAGCGGGGCGAACACGACGGCCCCGAGGAGAGGGTGGCCGGCGGTGACGTCGATGAGGGAGACGACCACCAGCGCCCCGAGCGCGATGGCGGCCAGCGGCTGCAGACTCAACGCCACCGACGTCACCCCGTAGATGGGCACCCAACGGGAACGACGCGGCGGATGCTCGTCCGGGAAGCGGTGCTTCGAACGGCCGACCTTCTCCGCCGGTGACCCCGACCAGCGGGACCCCGGCCTGATGGTGCGGTGGCCGGTGACGGTGGAGCCGGCCTCGACGTGGGCGTCGGCACCGATGACGGCACCCGGCAGCAGCGTCGACCGCGCACCGACGCGCGCATCGGGGGCGACCTCGATGGCACCGACGTGGAGGACGTCCCCGTCGACCCAGTAGCCGGACATGTCGACCTCCGGCTCGATGGCGCAGTGGTCGCCGAGGGTGAGCAGGCCGGTGATCGGCGGCAGGGAGTGCAGGTCGACGCCGCGGCCGACCTTCACGCCGAGGGAACGGGCGTAGTAGTTGACCCACGTCGCCCCGGAGATGGACTGCGAGCCGGATGCGTCGGCCCAGCGCTCGGCGGCCCAGATCCGCAGGTGGGTGGCGCCGCCGCGCGGATACTCGCCGGGCTGGATGCCGGCGGTGAGCAGACGCGCGCCGAGCCCTCCGATGGGGAGGCGGCCGACGGGCGAACCGAACACGACGAGCAGTACGGCGACCAGCCACCAGGAGGTGTGCACCGCCCACTCCAGTCCCGCCATGTGCGCCAGGTTGCCGCCGAGGAGGATCCAGCCGAGCCAGGTGGTGGCCTGGAGGGTCATCATGGGGAGCTGGATCAGCGTCTGTGCCACGCGGGTGCGGGCGCCGACGGGGTGGACGTCGCGGGGTTCGACGGGGGCGGCGTCGTGAAGTGAGACGCCGGTCTTCGCGGCGATGTTCTCGACGGCCTCCGCGAGTGACCCCAGACGCGGGTGGTCGTAGAGGTCGCGGACGGCGACGGTGGGCACCTGTTCGCGGATGCGGCCCACGAGGGTCGCCGCGGCCAGCGAGGTGCCTCCGAGGGAGAAGAAGTCCGCGTCGGCGTCCTGGACGGAGGTGCCCAGCACGTCGACCCACAGTTCGGCGAGCCACGTCTCGGTGGCGTTGAGGTCGGTGGCGTCGACGCCGACGCCCGGCAGCGGCCACGGCAGCGCCGCCTTGTCGACCTTGCCGGACGTGCGGACCGGCAGCTCCTCCATGACGCAGATGCGGGGGACCAGTGCCGCCGGCATGGTCTCGGCGAGGCGCTCGTGGGCGGCGTCGTGGTCGAAGCCCAGTGCGGGGTCGTCGAGTGACACGTAGCCGACGAGCACCGACTGGTTGGCGCCCGTCTTCTGCACCGCGACGGCCGAGTTGTACACGTTCGGCAGGGCGGCGACGTTCGCCTCGACCTCGCCGAGCTCGATGCGGCGGCCGCCGATCTTCACCTGGTCGTCGACACGTCCGACGAAGTAGAGGCCGTCCTCCTCGAGGCGCACGTGGTCGCCGGAGCGGTAGGCGCGGGCCCAGCCGACGGAGGGCATGGGGGCGTACTTCTCGGCGTCCTTGACGGGGTCGAGGTAGCGGGCCAGGCCGACGCCGCCGATGACGAGCTCACCGACCTCGCCGACGGCGACCGGCTTCTCCTCGGAGTCGACGACGATGAGGTCCCAGCCGGCCAACGGCAGTCCGATGCCGACCGGCTGGCCGGGGTGGAGCTGCGTGGCGGAGGCGACGACGGTGGCCTCGGTGGGGCCGTAGGTGTTCCACATCTCGCGGTCCTCGGTGGCGAGGCGTTCGACGAGTTCCTGGGAGCAGGCCTCACCGCCGACGATGAGCAGGCGGATGTTGTCGAGGGCCTCGGCGGGCCACAGGCCGGCGAGGGTGGGCACGGTCGACACGACGGTGATGTCGCGGCGGATCAGCCAGGGGCCCAGGTCCATGCCGGAGCGCACCAGGGAGCGGGGGGCGGGTACCAGGCAGGAGCCGTGGCGCCACGCCAGCCACATCTCCTCGCAGGAGGCGTCGAAGGCGACGGACAGTCCGGCCAGCACGCGGTCCTCCGGGCCGAGGGGGCCGCCGGGGGAGTTGACCAGGAAGAGTTCGGCCTCGGCGTCGACGAAGGCGGCCGCGGAGCGGTGGGAGACGGCCACGCCCTTCGGTTTGCCGGTGGAGCCGGAGGTGAAGATGATCCAGGCGGTGTCGTCGAGACGCGGGCGCTGCTTGTCGCCGCCCGCGCGCGGCGAGAGCATGCGGAAGCCCTCGTCGGTGAAGACACCGTTGATCCTCCCCTCGGAGAACACCATCTCGGCGCGTTCCTCGGGGTCGTCGGCGTCGACGGGGACGTAGGCGGCGCCGGCGGCGATGGTCGCGAGGATGGCGATGTAGAGGTCGCGCGAGCCGGAGGTCATGCGGATGCCGATGCGGTCGCCCCGGCGGATGCCGTTGGCGTGGAGTTCGGCGGCGAGGGTGTGGACCTCGTCGATGAGTTCGGCGTAGGTGAGGATCTCGCCGTCGTCGATGGCGGCAGCCTCGGGGTGGGCGGCGGCGGTGGCGGCGAGGATGTCGTAGAGGGTGCGCTTGGCGGGGGCGTCGCCGGCGCGGAGGAACTGGCGGGGGACCTGGTGGAGTGACAAGTGACTAGGCCCCCGTGGTTTCGTCGGGGTCGGGCTCGAGGTCGGCGACGAGGACGGCCTGGGTCAGCTTGCGCAGGTGCTTGAGCTGCTTGCCGGTGGATTCGTCGAGGGCGGCGGCCTCGGCCTCGGCGACGAGGGTGGCCAGTTCCGCCTGGGCCTTGACGCCCTTCTTGGTGGACATGACGATCTGGCGGCGGCGGTCCCGGGGGTCGCGTTCGCGTTTGGCCCAGCCCTGTTCCTCGAGGCCGTCGATGAGGCGGACCATGTCGGAGGCGTCGATGGCGAGGGTCTCGGAGAGGGAGGTCTGGGAGGAGGCGTCGCCCTCGATGAGGCAGGTGAGCACCCAGTAGCCGCGCATGGTGGTGCCGCGGGTGGCGAGGGCGGTCTCGACTTCGTCGCGGGTGCGGCGGCGGAGGCGTTCGAGCTGGAAGCTGGGGGATTCGAGGAGAGTGAGGGGAACGCCGAAAGTGGCGGCGTCGCCCGTCGTGGGGGAATCAACTGATTGCGACATGCCACCAATGGTAGGCCACCCACGGTGGCCTCGTTAAATCATGGGCTTCAGCCCACTATCTACTTCCCCAGTGGGAGTTCCTGCTCGACCCAGGCGAGGGTGCCGCCCTCGACGTTGATGGCCTCGATGCCGTGGTTCTCCCGGAGGAACTCGCATGCCTTGCCGGAGCGGTTGCCGGAACGGCAGATGAGGTAGATGTCGCGGTCGGTGTCGAGCTCGCCGACCCGGCCGGCGAATTCGGACAGGGGGATGAGGGTCGCGCCGGCGGCGTGGACCTCGGCGTACTCGTCGGCCTCGCGGACGTCGATGAGCTGGGCGTCGGCGGGAACCTGGTTGACATTCACGGTCTTCATGTCTCTGAGAGTACAGCGAATACAGTGGCGGACATGGACACTCGACGACTCACGGGCCCCATCGCCCTCCGCCTCTGGATCGTGGTCCTCGTCGCCGGGGCCGCCGGCCTGGGGCTCCTGTGGCTCGGCGCCGGGGTGGGCATGGCGCTGGTGACCATCGCGATCCTCGCCGCGCCCGTCGCCCTGGTGTCCACCGTGGCCTTCGCTTTCCGACGCCCCGCCCTCGTCCTCCCCCGCTGGCTCACCGTCCTCGGGGGCCTCGGCGTGGTGGTCGGGTTCGGGTGGCTGCTCGTGGAGCGCGGCGCGGTGCCCGCCACCCTCGCCCTGGCCGTGGGGGTGTGGCTGCTGGTCGTGGGGCTGATCTCCTCGGTGGCTGTGGGGCGGTGGAGCTGATCGGCCCGGGGGTCTTCCCCTCTGACGTCTGACCTGTTAACGTGCCCGGGGTACATGTTCCCGAGGATCGGAGAGGCCGTGCTCATCCGCGACTGTTCGCCGCACATCCGCGCGTTGACGTCGTAGCACCCCTGCCGGGGCTCCGTCAGCGCACCGCTGAACCTCGCAGGAGCCCCTCATGTCACATCCCCTCATTTTTTCCGGCGTCACTTTCGCCTGGCCGGACGCAACTGTCGTCCTCGACCGCACCGACGCCGTGTTCACCACCGGCCGTACCGGACTCATCGGCGACAACGGGGCCGGGAAATCCACGGTCCTCCGCCTCATCACCGGGGAGCTCGCGCCGACCTCCGGCACCCTCACCCGTACCGGCGACGTCGCCCATCTTCCCCAGCAGCTCACCCTGGAGTCGGGGATGAGCGTCGCGGAACTGCTCGGTGTCCGGGCGAAGCTCGCGGCGCTGGCCGCCGTCGAGGCGGGCGACCCGGATCCCCGGCACTTCACCGTCATCGGCGATGACTGGGACGTCGGGGCCCGCTCACGCGCGCTGCTCGACCGGGCCGGGCTCGGGAGCGTCGGTCTGGACCGGCCCGTCGGCACGCTCTCCGGCGGTGAGACGGTCCTCACCGCCCTCATCGGCATCCAGCTGAGCAACGTCCCCGTCGCGCTTCTCGACGAACCCACCAACAACCTCGACCGTGAGGCACGGGCCCGGCTGCGGGATCTCGTCGCCGGGTGGCGGGGGACGCTCATCGTGGTCAGTCATGATGTCGAACTGCTGGAGCAGATGGATGCCACCGTCGAACTCCGCGATCGCCGAC
This sequence comes from Corynebacterium sp., assembly GCF_012838985.1. Classification (GTDB taxonomy): domain Bacteria; phylum Actinomycetota; class Actinomycetes; order Mycobacteriales; family Mycobacteriaceae; genus Corynebacterium. The sequence continues at coordinate 6,170 of NZ_DUOE01000100.1, forward strand.
TGACGGTCTTCGGTGGGCCCTACAGCCTCCACCGGGAGCAGCTGGCCCGTGAGCAGGCGGCCGCCGAACAGGCTGTCCGGACGGCTGAGCAGGCGCTCAAGGTGGAGAAACGGCAGCGCGTGGAGGCGGAGACGAAGCTGGCCCGGCGGCGTTCCTACGCCCGGACCGACTACCTCAACAAGCGGCGTCCCAAGATCATCATGAACCTGCGGAAGGCCGAGGCCCAGGTGTCCGCCGGTAAGTTGCGCGATGACCTGGGCAAAGCCGTCGAGGACGCGGAACGGAGGCTCCGCGAACAGGAGGCCCGCGTGAGAAAGGAGGACCGTATCCGTATCGCGCTCCCGGACCCGGACGTCCCTGCCGGCCGCCGTCTGCTGGACTTCCACAACCCCGACGGGACGGTCCACGTCATGCAGGGGCCGGAACGGGTGGCGCTCACCGGAAGGAACGGAGCGGGGAAGACCCGGCTGCTGGAGACGCTGTTCCGGGAGGTGGGGGAGGGGTGCCGGCTCGTCGCCCACACCGGGCGCGTCGGCCACCTCCCTCAGCGCCTGGATCATCTCGACGACGGGCAGGAGGTCTTCGCGAGTGTCCGGGAGGCCGCCCCGACGGCCGACCCGCAACAGGTCCGGACCAACCTCGCGCGTTTCCTGCTGACCGGTGACGACGTCCACCGGAGGATCGGTGATCTCTCCGGTGGGGAACGGTTCCGGGCAGCCCTGGCCCGGCTGCTGCTCGCGGAGCCGGCGCATCAGCTGCTCATCCTGGATGAGCCCACCAACAACCTCGACCTGCAGAGCATCGACGAGGTGGTGGGTGCCCTGGAGAACTACCGCGGCGGGTTGGTGGTGGTCAGCCACGATGAGGCGTTCCTCGACCGGTTGGGCATCGACACCCGCCTGGAGCTGCAGGCGGGTGTCCTCACGAAGCTGTGACGGGCTATCCGACGGCGACCTTGGCGGCCGCCATGAGGCGGGCGACCTCCTCGGCGTTGTCGTTGCCGCCGCGGGAGAGGATGGAGGAGAGCACCGCGGTCAGGGCGTGGCGCGGGTCCTCGACCATGCGGTGGGAGCGCCAGGCGATGTGCTTGTCGGGGCGGACGAGGATGACGCCGTCCTCCTCGACCTCACGCTGGCGCAGCCAGTCGCCGTAGAGGTCCTGGTGCTCGAGGCCCTCGCCGATGACGACGGCCTTGAGCTCGATGCCCAGCGATTCGGCGACCTTGACCGCCGCGTCCGCCCACGCCTGCCCGTTGATGCCGGTGAACAGGGTGAAGCCGGTGCCGGTCGCGATGTCGTGGGTGGACTGCTTGTGCAGGGTGTCGCCGATCCAGGCGTGCGGCAGGCGCAGTCCCGGGTAGGTCGACTTCTGGTGGTGGAGCATGGGGTCCTCGGTGACCTCGGGGCGTCCCAGGCCGTCGCAGACCACGGCGGTCGACCGGTAGAACTGGCCGATCTCGGTGCCCTGGGCGTTGAACTCGTAGTCCTTGTTGTCCAGCGCCTCACGGAGGGCCTTGCGTCGGGCGGCGCCCTCCGGAGTGGCCTCCTTGCGGAGCTTGAGCTTCTCGACGAACTCCTCGTCCGTCTTCGCGTCAGCGACACCGAGGGCGTCGAAGATGGGCTGGTACTCGCGGGAGGAGTTGTTCGCGCGGGTGACGATCTGCTTCGCGATGGGCGCGCGCTCCACCGAGTAGGTCTCCAGCAGGTCCTCGCCGGCCTGGCCCTTGAGCACGGCGGCCAGCTTCCACGCCAGGTTGTAGGAGTCCTGGATGGAGGTGTTGGAGCCCAGGCCGTGGCTCGGCGGGTGGCGGTGGGCGGCGTCGCCGGCGATGAAGACGCGGCCGTTCTGCATGTGGGTGGCCCACTGCTCGTTGTTGCCCCACAGGGAGTAGCCGGTGATCTCCAGCTCGA
>NZ_DUOE01000016.1 GCF_012838985.1 Corynebacterium sp.
GCCCGGATCCGGGCGGGGTACGGCGAGGTTGGTCGACAGCACGAACGGGCTCATGCCGCCAGTCTAGGCTGGTGAGCATGGAGTACAAGGTCGTGGAGATCCGTGAGGGACTCATCGGTGGGAAGCTGTCCGGGAAGAAGCTGGAGAAGATCCTCAACGAGCACGCCAGGGAGGGCTGGCTCTACAAGTCGATGACGTCCGTGGACGTCAAGGGCCGTGTCGGGCCGGGTGGCGTCGACGGCCTGCTCGTGGTGTTCGAGCGCCCGAACTAGCCTCAACCGTGTGTTTCTGGGCGCGCCTACTACACTGCTTAACCATGACGAACCCGAGTGAATCCACCCCTGCGTTCCGTTACACCCCTTCGCTGGCCAATGACATCGAGCGCAGCTGGCAGCAGTACTGGGTGGACAACGGCACCTTCAACGCCCCGAACCCGGTCGGCGACCTCGCCCCCGCGGACGGGCAGGAGCTGCCGAAGGACAAGCTCTTCGTCCAGGACATGTTCCCCTACCCCTCCGGTGCCGGCCTGCACGTCGGTCACCCGCTGGGTTACATCGCCACGGACGTCTACGCCCGCTTCCACCGCATGATGGGCAAGAACGTCCTGCACACCCTGGGCTATGACGCCTTCGGCCTGCCCGCCGAGCAGTACGCCATCCAGACCGGCACGCACCCCCGCACCACGACGATGGCGAACATCGAGAACATGCGCCGTCAGCTCGACGCCCTCGGCCTCGGCCATGACCGCCGTCGTTCCGTCGCCACGACCGACCCGGAGTACTACCGCTGGACCCAGTGGATCTTCCTGCAGATCTACAACTCCTGGTTCGATGAGTCCCGGCAGAAGGCGCGCCCGATCGCGGAGCTGCTGCCCCTGCTCGAGTCCGGTGAGCTGCAGACGAAGGACGGTCGGGACTACAACGGGCTGGACGATGCTGAGAAGCAGCAGGCCATCGATGAGTTCCGCCTGGTGTACCGCTCGAACTCCATGGTCAACTGGTGCCCCGGCCTGGGCACCGTCCTGGCGAACGAGGAGGTGACCGCGGAGGGTCGTTCCGAGCGCGGCAACTTCCCGGTCTTCCGTAAGAACCTCTCGCAGTGGATGATGCGCATCACCGCGTACTCCGACCGTCTCATCGACGACCTCGAGCTTCTCGACTGGCCGGAGAAGGTCAAGTCCATGCAGCGCAACTGGATCGGCCGTTCCCGTGGTGCGGAGGTCGACTTCGACGCCTCCGGTCACACGATCCGCGTGTTCACCACCCGTCCGGACACCCTGTTCGGCGCGAGCTACATGGTGCTCGCCCCGGAGCATGAGCTTGTCGACGTCCTCGTGGCCGACACCTTCCCCGAGGGCACCGACGAGCGCTGGACCTACGGTGCCTCAACGCCTGTTGAGGCAGTTCAGGAGTACCGCCGGGCCATCGCCGCCAAGTCCGACGTCGAGCGCCAGGAGAACAAGGACAAGACCGGTGTCTTCCTCGGCACCTACGCCACCAACCCGGTCAACGGCGAGCAGATCCCGGTCTTCATCGCCGACTACGTCCTCACCGGCTACGGCACCGGCGCCATCATGGCCGTCCCGGCCCACGACGACCGCGACTACGAGTTCGCCACCGTCTTCGGCCTGCCGATCCTCGAGGTCGTCGCCGGCGGTGACATCGCCGAGGCCGCCTGGACCGGGGACGGCACCCTCGTGAACTCCGCCAACCAGGAAGGCCTCGACATCAACGGCCTGAACAAGGCCGACGCCATCGAGCGCACCATCGCGTGGCTCGTGGCGGAGAAGCGCGGCGTCGAGAAGATCCAGTACAAGCTGCGCGACTGGCTGTTCGCCCGCCAGCGTTACTGGGGCGAGCCCTTCCCCATCGTCTACGACGCACAGGGCCGGGCCCACGCCCTCCCCGAGTCGATGCTGCCGATCGAGCTGCCCGAGGTCGAGGACTACAAGCCGGTCTCCTTCGACCCCGAGGACGCCGACTCCGCACCGCAGCCCCCGCTGGCCAAGGCGAAGGAGTGGGTCGAGGTCGAGCTCGACCTGGGTGACGGCCTGCAGACCTACACCCGCGACACCAACGTCATGCCGCAGTGGGCCGGTTCCTCCTGGTACCAGCTGCGCTACATCGACCCGAACAACGATGACGCGCTCGTCGACATCGAGAACGAGCGCTACTGGACCGGCCCGCAGTTCGACGGCGACTGCGGCGGCGTCGACCTCTACGTCGGCGGCGTCGAGCACGCCGTGCTGCACCTCCTCTACTCCCGCTTCTGGCACAAGGTCCTCTACGACCTCGGCCACGTCACCTCCGTCGAGCCCTACCGCCGCCTGTACAACCAGGGCTACATCCAGGCCTACGCCTACACCGACGCCCGCGGCGTCTACGTGCCGGCGGAGGAGGTCGAGGAGAAGGACGGCAAGTTCTTCTACCAGGGCGAGGAGGTCAACCAGGAGTACGGCAAGATGGGCAAGTCCCTGAAGAACGCCGTCGCCCCGGACGAGATCTGCGACAGCTACGGCGCCGACACCCTCCGTGTCTACGAGATGTCCATGGGCCCGCTCGACACCTCCCGCCCGTGGGCGACCAAGGACGTCGTCGGCGCGCAGCGCTTCCTCCAGCGACTGTGGCGTCTGGTGGTCAGCGAGGAGACCGGTGAGGCCCTCACCGCGGACCTCCCGCTCACCGACGACGACAACAAGCAGCTCCACCGCACCATCGAGGGTGTGCGCGACGACTACGACAACCTGCGCGTGAACACCGTCGTGGCCAAGCTCATCGAGTACGTCAACTACCTGACCAAGACCTACCCCGACGCCGTGCCCACCGCCGCCGTCGAGCCGCTGGTCATCATGGTCGCCCCGGTTGCCCCGCACATCGCGGAGGAACTGTGGAAGCGTCTCGGCCACACCGGTACCGTCGCCTTCGAGTCCTTCCCGGAGTTCGACGAGAAGTGGCTCGTCGACGACGAGATCGAGCTGCCCGTCCAGATCAACGGCAAGGTCCGCGCCCGCGTCATGGTCCCGGCCGACGCCGATCAGGACGCCGTGGTCGCCCGTGTCCTCGAGGAGCCGCGCATCGCGGATGCGGTCGCCGGCAAGAACCTCATCAAGCAGATCGTGGTTCCGGGCCGCATGGTCAACCTGGTGGTGAAGTAGCCCCGTGCACCGGGAGGCCGCGAAGGTGGTGGCAGCCGCCACCGACACCGTCTTCGGCCTGATGGGCAACGGCAACGCCCTGTTCATCCGCGAACTCGCGGAGCAGGGTGTCTCCGTCATCCCGGTGCGCCATGAGGCCGCCGCTGTCGCCGCCGCCGACGCGTTCCACCGCACGACGCGACGCCTGGCGGTCGCGACGACCACCTACGGCCCGGGTTTCACCAACGCCCTCACCCCGCTCATCGACGCCGCCCTCTCCCGCTCCCCGCTCCTCATCGTCGCAGGTTCCACGTCGACCGTGGACCATGCGGCCCTGGCCCGGGCGTGCGGGGCCCGGGTGGAGACGGACCCCTCCGTGGCCGTGCAGGTCGCGCTGGAGGAGTCCGTCCCGGTGGTGCTCCTCTTACCGTGGGAGTCGCCTGCGCTGTCCGAGCCTGGAACACCAGGTGAGGTGTCTGCGCTGGTCAACAGCGCTCAACAGTTGTTGATCGTCGCCGGACGCGGGGCGGTCGGGGCGCGTGAGCAGGTGATCTCCCTGGCGGAGTCGTGGGGTGCCGACGTCGCCACCACCGCCCCCGCCAAGGGCTTCTTCCATGGCGCCTCCGGCGTCCGGGACCTCGGGATCTGCGGAGGTTTCGCCACTCCCGAGGCCCGCGTCGCGATGCGCGAGGCCGACGTCGTCCTTGTCCTCGGCGCCTCCCTCAACCGCTTCACCGAGGGCGGATCCTTCGGCCCCGACGCACACGTCATCCAGATCGACCCCCACTCCCCCACCACCCCGCGCATCGACACGCCCCTCCGCGGCACCGTCGAGGAGATGCTGCCGGAGCTGGTGGTGGAGGGTGTCGCCGGGAAGCGTGAGCCGGTACGCACGACCCATGCCGCGGGCGACGAGCTCGCATCCGACGGGCGGCTCGACCCGCGCACGCTGTTCGCGCGACTGAACGAGCTGCTGCCGCGGGAACGCGTGGTCGTCACCGACGGTGGCCACTTCATCGCCTGGCCGTGCATGTACCTCGACGTGCCCGCACCGGACCACCTGGTGCTGGTCGGCACCGGCTTCGAGACGATCGGCCTCGGCCTCGGCGCGGCCGTCGGCGTCATCGAGGCCGCCGGCGAGCGTCTGACCGTCCTGGTCACCGGCGACGGCGGCGGGCTCATGGCGCTCGCGGACGCGGAGTCCGTCATCCGTCGTGTCCGTGACACCGGGGGCCGCTGCGTCATCGTCGTGGTCAACGACGCCGCCTACGGTGCCGAGGTCCACCAGTACTCCCACCAGGGTGTGCCGGAGGAGCCGATGCTCATCCCCGAGGTCGACTTCGCAGCCGTGTTCGGCGCCTTCGGTGCACGCGGCACGGTGGTGCGCACGTTGGCGGACCTGGCGGCGGCCGATGAGTGGCTCTCGGAGGGTGGGCCCGGTGTCTGGGTGCTCGACTGTCGGGTGTCGCGGTCGGTGGTGGCTCCTTTCCTGTCGGGGGGATAGTGCGCAGCTGCGCACTCATCAGTGCGTCTGACCTGGGGTGATGTCGCCGAAGGTGTCCTGGTGCTCCCAGACGTCGAGAAGCTCCTCATCGCCCTTCGGCACCGGACCGTGTGAGTAGCGGTCGGCGTGCTGCCCCATCGCCACATCCGACGTCGCCGGCCGGTTGTCCACGGAGGTGTAGGACTCCCCGCCGGGGAAGCGGAACCTCAGCAGGGACGGATCGACCTCGTCCGGCACGATGACCAGTTCCCCGTCGGAGACCATCGCGTGATGTCTGGAGCACAGGGGGATGAGGTTCTCGAGGTCGGTCCTGCCCCCGGACGCCCAGGCGCGGATGTGGTGGAACTCGAGCCAGCGGCTGCACGTGCACCCCGGGGTGGCGCAGCGGAAGTGCCAACGGGTGAGCAGGGCCTTCTCCTGGGCACGGTTGATCAGGCGGGAGCTGCGCCCCAGGTGGAGGATGCGGCCGCGGGCATCGCGGATCTGCAGGGAGAGGAAGCCGTTGATGATGCTGCGCAGCAGATCCGGGGTGGTGGCGCCGGGATTCCCCGGGATCCGGGCGCGGTCATCGGAGTCGATGATGATGTTCACCTGTGCGCCCGGGGCCGTGGTCTTCGCCTCGGGATGGGTCCGGGCCAGGTGGCAGAGGCTGAAGAAGGCCCCGACGAGGCTGGTGCTGACGGGTGCACCGAATCGTGTGGAAGAGGAATCCGGGGTGTCGGACTCCCTCTCTGACTCCCCCATCGCCAGTTCGGCGCTCTTGAGGGCGGCGAGGAACTCTGCCCCACGTTCGGGGTCGAGGGTCCCCCAGAACCTCAGTCCGCCGTTCTCCTTGTCGACGGTGACCGAGAGCCGGTTCTTCGCCTTCCGGGTCCCTCCGTCGGCCCGCGGGCGGCCGGCGAGCAGGGTCTCCAGCTCGGCCAACGGGTGCGCGAGGGCGAGGGCGACCAGCTCCGCCTCGTTCTCCGCCGTCAGGTACGGCAGGAGGAAGCGCACCTTGGAGTAGGAGAGGAAACCGTCGGAGAAGCGGGCGGTGAGCAGGGGGAGTCGCGCAGCGCGCGCCCCACCTGGAGGTACTCGAACACGGTGCGCCGGGACAGATCCTGGGTGCGTGCCGCCCAGGAGGCGGTGCCGGAGGAACCACCCAGGCCACGGTGGTCGAACTCGGCGAGATGGATGATGAAGGCGGCCTTGTTACGGGTGAGGTTGCGGTGGGCGTGGGTGATGGACGTGGTCAGCTGGTGGTCGGTGAGTGCGGACGGCTCGGTGATCGTGGCGAGCAAGAATTCCCCCGGTGGTCGAATTGGTGTTCGATCACGGCCACCATAACAGACGCTCCCGACATGGGCCCGGCGAAGCTGTTCCCGCAGGTCAGGGGCTCCGGACAGTGCGCAGCTGCGCACTCTTCCGCGGCCGACGGGTGGCCGGCCCGGCCTTCCGTACCGGATAAGCCTCGGGAAAGTCTGTGAAACCCCTGGGGGTATGTGCTTGCGGACGTCGGGAAGCTCTGTTAATGTTTGAAACCGCCATACCCCCCGGGGTATCCATTAAAGTTCAAAGCAAAAGGAATCCCACCGTGATCAGGAATCTCGGCGAGAAGTACTCGCCCCTCTATTTCCTCGCCGCCCTCGGTTTCGGCGGCATGGCCGTTTTCTTCTTCATGGCCTTCATGCACATCACTCCGCACCCGGAGACCCCGATGCCGACCTTCGAGTCCATCACCGGCGCCTACGCCAACGGTGACTCGTTCATGCGCTCGGCCATCATCGTCGGCTACATCGGCATGATCGCCATGCTCGCCGTCCACATCGGCCTGCTGATCTGGAACTTCCGCGAGTTCAACCAGTTCAAGCAGACCGACGCGTACCAGACCCTCAAGTCCACCAACGCCGAGGTCACCCTCATGGCCATCCCGCTGACCCTGGGCATGACCATCAACGGTGCCTTCGTCGCCGCCCTCGCACTGGTCCCGGGCCTGTGGGGCATCGTCCAGGCGCTCATGCCGCTGGCCCTGCTCGCCTACGGCTCCGTCGGCGTCCTGGCCCTGGTCATCATGACCAACTACCTGCGTCGCATCATCGGCGGCGGCTTCTCCTTCGAGGCCAACGGTGGCCTCAACCAGCTGATCGCCGCGTTCTCCATGGCCATGGTCGCCGTCGGCTTCGGCGCCCCGGCAGCGATGGGCACCAACCCGCTCATCGTCATGATCGGCGTCGCCGGCTCCATGCTCTTCGGCTTCATCTCGGTCCTGCTCTTCGGTGTCTTCCTCGTCGCCGGCGTCATGAGCATCATGCAGTACGGCCTGGCCCTGCCGAACTCCGCCACCCTGTGGCTCGCCGTCCCGATCCTGACCCTGTACTCCATCACCGTCCTGCGTGACCGCCACGGCATGCAGACCCTCATGGACGCCGGCCCGGCCGGCCCGCAGGAGCACGCACAGTCCTCCGTCGGCATCCTGCTCTTCCTCACCTTCATGATCCTCGCGCAGGTCGCCTTCCTGGGCCTCGGCTTCGTCGTCATGCGTTCCAACGGCTTCTTCAAGAAGTTCGTCCTCTCCCGTGAGGAGACCTCCCCGGTCGCCTTCACCCTGGTCTGCCCGGGTGTCGGCCTGTCCGTCCTGTCGATGTTCTACATCAACACCGGCCTGATCCAGAACGGCCTGATCGAGAAGTTCTCCGGCGCCTACTACGTCGCACTGCTCTTCCCGGCCGCCATCGCGGTCGCCACCCTGTGGCTCGCGTTCACCCTGTTCCGCAACCAGCTGTCCTCCGCCAGCAAGTTCGCCCAGGAGCAGAAGGTCCTGGTCAACGCCTGACAGTCACCACTCAAGAGCAGACCCCCGCACACGCGGCGTACGGCTCAGGCCGTGCGCCGCGTCGGCGATTCCGGGCTGATCTCCACCACGGTCCGTCCGCGGCGTCGGCCGCTCATGAGCTCCTCCCCCGCCGTGACGACGTCCGCGAGGGGCACCGTCGAACTCAGGCCGGCGAGGACGTCCACGTCCAGGGTGTCGGCGAGCAGCCCCCACGCACGCTCCCGGAACTCCCGGGGCGCGTCCACGGAGTTGATGCCCACCAGCTTCACCCCGCGGAGGATGAACGGCAGGACGGTGGCAGGCAGGTCGGCCCCCTGCGCCAGCCCGCACGCGGTGACCGTGCCACCCCACTGCGTCTGCGCGCACGCGTTGACCAGCGTGTGGGAGCCGACGCAGTCCACCACACCGGCCCAGCGGGCCTTCTGCAGGGGACGCCCGGGTTCCGCCAGCTCCGCCCGGTCGAGCAACTCCCCCGCCCCCAGGTCGCGCAGCCAGGCACCGTGTTCGTCGGCGCGTCCGGTGGCGGCCACGACGTGGTAACCGAGGGTGGCCAGCAGGTGCACCGCGAGGGAACCGACCCCGCCCGTCGCGCCCGTGACCAGCACCTCTCCCCCACTGACACCCTGTTCACGCAGTGCCACGACCGAGAGCGCGGCGGTGAACCCGGCGGTGCCCACCGCCGCCGCCTGCCACGCATGGAAAGCCGCCGGGACGTGCACCGTCGCCTCCGCCGGGACACGCTGCTGCGTGGAGTAGCCGCCGTGGCGGAACTCCCCCAGTCCCCCGCCGTTGGTGGTGACCAGGTCACCCGGAGCGAAGCGGGGATCCTCCGAGGACACGACCGTGCCCACCGCGTCGATGCCCGGCACCAGCGGGTCCACCCGCATCACGCCGCGGTCGCCGCGCAGTGCCATGCCGTCCTTGTAGTTGAGGGAGGAGTGGGAGACGTCGATAAGCACCTCACCGGGGCCGAGGACCACCTCGTCGGTGAGTGCGGCGTCGATGCCGGAGTCGGTGCGTGTGACAAGCAGGGAGTGGGCCATGCCACCACGCTAGTTATCGTGGGGGTCATGCGCAGACTCACCTGGCTCGCCCTCGCCGTGTACACCGCGGTCATGCTCTCCCTGACCATGCTCAAGGCGTTCTACCGGATCGGCTACCTGTGGGACCCGGCCGTCCACCGGCACCGTGAACTGCGCCCGGTCCCCCTCGAGGATCTCCTCGGCGCGACCGGCTGGTTCCTGCCGGCCTTCGGCTACCTGGGCAACATCGCCTTCTTCGTCCCCTTCGGGGTCCTGGTGTCCATGCTGCTCATCGGCGCCCGCCGTCCCCTCCTCCTCACCACCCTCGTGGGGTTCGCCGCTTCCCTGACCATCGAGACGGCGCAGTACGTGTTCGCGCTGGGCTACTCGGACATCGACGACCTGCTGATGAACACCCTCGGCGCGTTCCTCGGGGCTGTGGTGGCGCGGGTCGCCGGCCCCCGTTGGCACCGGGTGTGGATCGGGCTGGCGTTGGCGCTGGGCGTGGTGTTCGCGGTGCTCGTGGGACTGGGGGAACGGCTCGGGGATCCGGACAAGGTCGCCTCCGTGTCTTAGCGACGTCCCCTAGAATTGCAGCATGAGAAGGACTGCTGCGTTCCTGCTGGCCACCGCACTGGCGGCGACCCCGTCGCTCCCGGCGGCCCAGGCATCGAGCCTGCCCCGTGTCCCCGGGCTGTCCGCCGAACACGACGTCTCCTCCCGGGAGCGGGGCTCGAGCATCGGCCACTCCACCGGCACCGGTGTGCAGCTGTCCTCGGGGCCCGTCGTGCGCATGTCCCGGGACTCCGTGCTGGCGCAGACCCTCGGATCGACGGTGCAGCTGTCCTCCGACCTGCCGGTCACCGGCCCCTTCAACGACCCCACCTGCGTACCGACGCCCGAGTTCCCCGTCCCCGTCATCCTCATCCACGGTACGGCGGGCGGGTCCGGGCACATGGTCACCCTGGCCGAGAAGCTTGTCGCCGAGGGGGCCTGCACCTGGGCCCTCAACTACGGCGCCGACCAGTTCAGCATGCTCAGCGCCTCGGCGGGCCGCTACGGCTACGCCGACCCCTTCCTCAGCGTGCACGAGCTGGGGAGCTTCGTCGACGGTGTCCTGCGACGCACCGGTGCATCGCAGGTGGACCTCGTCGGCCACTCGCAGGGCGGCACCCTGACCAAGGGCTATGTCATGGGTCTCGACGGCGCCGGGAAGGTGCGACGGGTGGTCACCCTCGGGGCGACGTTGCACGGCACGGACGTCAACGGGTGGGACTGGGTCGGATCCGTCGTCAACGCCGTGCCCGGCTCCTCGACCTTCCTCGCCGGTGAGGCCGCCGTGCAGCAGCTGCTGCACTCCGAGTTCGTGGACTGGCTCAACAGCTTCCCCGACGCCGCCCCCGACGTCACGTACACCGCCCTCTACACCGCGTCGGACACCGTCGCGACGCCCAACGAGACCTCCATGATCGACCCCGGCACCTCCGGGGCCGACGTGGTCAACGTCGAGGTGGAGTCCACGTGCCTCCACCCCGCCAGCCACGGTTCGCTGGTCACCGACCCGGTGCCGATCGGTCTCGTCGTCTGGGCCCTCACCCGCACGGAGGGCGACCACTCCCCCGTCTGCGGCCAACCTGAAAGTGACCCGGATCACGCATCCGGGGGGTAGGCTCGGGCCCACCAACCACCACAGGAGGACCCCACCATGTCCATCGTCGACGAGAAGGCCCGTCAGCTGCTCGACAAGGCCTGCGCCGCCGAGAACGGTCGCGCCGCGAAACTACTGGTCAACGACGGTCCGCTGCGGCAGACCGTCATCGCCCTCAAACAGGGCACCATGCTCCAGGAGCACAACTCCCCGCCCGCCGCCTCGATTTTCCTGTTCAGCGGCGAAGTGAAGGTCGCCGGAAAAGAGGAGACGACGATCGGCGCCGGCCAGCTGGTCACCCTGACCCACCAGCGCCACTCGGTCAGCGCACTCGAGGACTCCGTGTTCCTCCTCACCACCGTCACCAGCGTCGAGGGACGGGAGTCCCACTCCGGTCAGTCCTGACAGACCGACAGAGTCCCCCGGAGCTCGGCGGGCACCCCGTCCGCGAGGAGGGCGGCCTCGTCGAAGCACGGGTACTCCGTCACCGCGGAACGGCCGTGGGGCTCATAGTGCACCCAGCGGCCGTCCTCGGCGCGGTAGACGATGAGATGGTCCGTGAAGGCCTGGCCCGCACGTGCCCACTCACCGTCGCAGTACATGACGACCGGCTCGGTGAAGTCACCCCGGAAGGCCTCCGCGTCACAGTCCGGCGCCGAGGCCAGGGCGGTCGTGGAGGCCGGCACGGGGGTCACGCCGGTCGTGGTGGTCACCTCGACGGTCACCGA
>NZ_DUOE01000101.1 GCF_012838985.1 Corynebacterium sp.
GCGAACGCCCTGGCGGACGGCATGGCCGAGGATCTGATCTCCGGCACGGGTGCCCGCGCGGCCTCCGTCACCGGCTGGGGCGGTCAGGCCGCCGCCAAGACCGGCACGACGGAATCCCACCTGTCCTCCGCGTTCCTGGGCTTCAACAGCGGTTTCGCGGCGGCGCCGTACATCTACAACGACGGCACCACGAGCTCCCCGCTGTGCACCTCCCCGGTGCGCCAGTGCGGCAGCGGCAACCTCTTCGGTGGTCGGGAGGCCGCGGAGACGTGGTTCAACACGGCGAACATGCTGCCGGCGGCCGTCAACGGCGTGCTGCCCGGCCATGACCCGAAGTACGACCTGGGCACCACCAACGCCGTCCTGGCGGAGGTCGTCGGCATGACCGAGTCCGCCGCACGCGGCGTACTGGAGGGGAAGGGCTACCACGTGGTCACCCGCACCGTCGACGGTCAGCAGCCGCAGGGCCGGGTGGAGCGGGCCGTCGCGGACGGCGTGCTCGAGCGCGGTTCCACGGTGACCCTGGAACTCTCCCGCGGTCACGTCCCCGCCCCGGCCCCCGCGCCGCGTAACACGGAGCCGTCCCCCGACACGGCGCCCGGCCCGACCCCCCGCCGGCCGCAGATCACGCAGCAGGACCTCGACGACGTCGCCGCGCAGCTGCGTGACGCGCTGGGACTCTAGGCCAGCTTCGCGCGCACGGCGGTGGACAGGCGCTTGCCGTCCACCTGGCCGGCGGCGGCCGCGGTGGCGGCCTTCATGACCTGGCCCATCTGCTTCATGGAGATCTCGCCGGGCTCGATGCCGGACTCGGCGGCGACGGTGGCCACGGCGGTGTCGACAAGCGAGGCGACAGCCTCGTCATCCAGCTGGGCCGGCTGGTAGTCCTCGAGGATCGCGACCTCGGCCAGCTCGGTCTCGGCCAGCTCGGGGCGGTTGTTGTCGGTGTAGATCTGGGCCGACTCGCGGCGCTTCTTGATCTCCCGGGCGATCACCTTGAGGATGTCCTCGTCGGTCGCCTCATGCTTGGCGCCGGTGGTCTCCTCACCCTGGATGGCGGCCAGCAGCATGCGGATCGTGCCGGTGCGGCCCTTGTCCTTGGCTAGCATCGCGGTCTTCAGGTCGGCGCGGATCTTGTTCTTGAGCTCACTCATGTTGACCACGGTACTCCCCGGGTAGGGTGGTCCGGGTGAACGAGACTGCCAAGGTGACCCTGAAGAAGAGCTTCCTCCCCCTCGCCGGAGCCCTCGGCGCGGCCGCCCTCGCGGGCGCGGGACTGGCAGCCTGGGGCAACTCGGAGCTGCGCCGTTTCGAGCTCAAGGACATCACCGTCCCCCTGCTCGCCCCCGGCACGCTGCGCGGGAGGTCGGAGTTCCGGCTGCTGCACATCTCCGACCTGCACATGATCCCGGGGCAGAGCGACAAGATCGCGTGGGTCAGTGCACTGGACTCGCTGAAGCCGGACCTGGTGGTCAACACCGGTGACAACCTCTCCGACGAGCGCGCCGTCCCCGACGTCCTCCGCGCGCTGGGCCCGCTGCTCAACCGCCCGGGCATGTTCGTGTTCGGCACGAACGACTACTGGGCGCCGCAGCTGCCCAACCCCTTCAAGTACCTGCTGGGGCTGCGCCGCATCCCGTCGTACATCGACCTGCCGTGGCGCGACATGCGCGCCGCTTTCATCGAGCGTGGCTGGCAGGACGCCACCCACAGGCGCCTGGAGTTCCAGGTCGGCCCGGTGCGCATCGCCGCCGCCGGTGTCGATGATCCGCACCACGATCTCGACGACTACCCGCTTGTCGACGGCGCCCCGCACCCCGACTCCGACCTCTCCCTGGCGCTGCTGCACACCCCGGAGCCGCGCGTGCTCGCCGAGTTCGAGCGTGACGGCTACCAGCTCTCCCTCTCCGGTCACACCCACGGCGGCCAGCTGTGCCTGCCGGGGTCGAGGGCCATCGTGACCAACTGCGGCATCGACCGGGCCCGGGCCCAGGGGCTGCACGACTTCGGCCGGATGAGGATGCACGTGTCCAACGGCCTGGGCACCTCGAAGTTCGTGCCGCTGCGTCTGTTCTGCCGCCCCTCGGCGACGCTGCTCCGCATCACGGAAACACCGTCCTGACCTCACGTTTTGTCTCTCACGACCTTTGTGGGCTAAGGTATTCGAGGTACCACGGAGTACGGCAGCACACTGCAGTACACCGCAGGACACCGGGATATGGCGCAGCTTGGTAGCGCGCTTCGTTCGGGACGAAGAGGTCGCAGGTTCAAATCCTGTTATCCCGACCACAGAGACACCCCCTGGCTTTCGGGCCAGGGGGTGTCTGCGTTTCAGGGGCGACCGGGGGCGGCCCGGGGGCCGGTCAGGCGGTCACCGGGATCACCTGCGTCGGCTCCTGCTCCGCGACGTCAACCTCCTGCCGCACCCCCTGACGGTCCAGCACGCCGCCGATGAGTCCCAGCACGGCCATTCCGCCGAGCACCCCGAGGGCGAGCCACAGGAGGCTGGTGGAGGCGTCGTTGCCCGCGGTGGTCAGGCCGGAGGTGGCCCAGCTCAGCGGGGAGAGGTTGGCCGCGATCTGCCAGGCGCCGGAGACCTCGGAGGTGGTGAGGCTCTTCCACACCCAGCCGACCACGCCGACCTGCGCCAGGCCGAGCACTCCCGCGGCGACGGAACCGCCGACCACGCCGAAGACGCCGAGCAGTGCGCGGGTCGCCGTCGCGGAGGCCACCACGCCGAGGGCGAGCACCAGTGCGGACCAGGCGAGGGTCTGGGCGGTGGCGCCGACGCCGACCAGCCACAGCAGGATGAGCCCCGCGGCGGTCAGCGCGGGCGTGGCCGCGGCGAGGACCCACCAGCGGCGGGTAGCGCCGGCGAAGGCTCCGCCGATGAGTGCCAGGGAGGCGATGAGGAGCGCGAACATGGGCGACAGTCCGAGGAGCGCCTCCTCGGTCTCAGTCTCCCCCGCGGCGGTGGTCATGGTCGCCGGCAGTGCGCGCTGGACGTCGCCGATGCGGTCCTGGGTACGGGTGGCCATGTCGTCGATACGCTGGGCGCCCTCATCGAGCTTGTCGACGCCCGCCACCGCCTCATCCACCCCACCCTGCGCCTGGGTCAGCCCGTAGGAGAGGTCCTGGGCGCCGCGGGTGGCGGTGTAGATGCCGTCGTGGAAGGCGTAGCCGGGGACGCCGAGCTGGTTGGCCAGCTCGCGGGAGCCGTCCTTGAGGGCCTCCAGCTGCTCCGCCACGGGGCCGTCGAGGCGGATCATCTCCACCTGGCCGCGCAGCTCGAGGAGGCGGGCACGCGCCTCGACGAGTTCGGGTTCCTCGTAGTCGGCGATGTCCTCGAGGGTGCTGTCGATGGCCCCGAGCAGCTGCCCCTGCAGCGCCCCGAGGCCGATGACCTGGTCGACGGCGTTGCCCACGCCGTCGGCGATGTCGTTCGCGCCGGTGCCCAGCTGCCCGACGCCGGCCTGCAGTTCGACCAGACCCTGGTGCAGCCTCTGCGCACCGGTGACGGCCTCGGAGAACTGCCCCGGCAGTGCCTCCGCCCCGGTGCGCATCTCCGCGACACCGTCCCGGAGTTCCCCGGTACCGGTGGTGAGGAACCCCGCCTGGGCGCCGGCCTCGCCGGCGGCGCGGCGGGCGTCGACAAGCTCGCGGGAGGGCACCGGAGCGGGGGCGGCGGCGGGTTCATCGGCGCTGCTCCAGCTGCGGGCGGGGTCGAGGTGGGTGACGGCGGCCACGGTGGCGCCGAGGATCAGGGGGATCAACAGCATGAAGGCTGTCATCCAGTTGCGCAGGGAGGGGCTCATGTCTAATGAAAGTACTGGTAGAACGGGTGCCAGGTGCGGTAGGCGCACCGTCGTATCCGGCTGGTAACGTCAGATGAGATCTGACATGTCCCCGAGCTAACAGAGCGTGGTTTCCCTGTGACCCTGATTCTTGTCATTACGCTCGCGGCACTGGCGGTTGTAGCGGCCCCACCCGCGGTGCGGATCCTGGACAGAAAAGCAGGGTGGCCACTGGCCGGCCTGTTCCTCGTGGGGGCGGTGCTGCTCAGTCGGGAACTGCCCGGCGTCATCGACGGCCGTCCCCTGACCTTCGACCGCGTGTGGGTGCCGGATGTGGTGGCTCCGGGGATGGACGTCAGCTTCGCGCTGCGCGGCGACGCCCTGAGTCTCTTCTTCGCGCTGCTGGCCCTCATCATCGGCGCGGTGGTCTTCATCTACTCCGCCGCCTACCTCCCGCCACGCAGGGGGAACACGAGCTTCTACACGATCATGACGGCGTTCACGCTGTCGATCCTGCTGCTCGTGCTCGCCGATGACGTGGTCCTCCTCTTCCTCGCCTGGGAGCTGGTCTCCCTGGCGTCGTTCATGCTCATCGCCCGGTCGGGCTCCGGGGGCGAGGCCGGTTCGGTGCGCACCCTGATCCTCACCTTCATCGGCGGTCTCACGCTGCTGGTGGCGGTGGCGGTGGCCGCGACGGCCGCCGGGACCACCAACCTCACCGGCATCCTGGCCAGCGATTTCTGGGGGCAGCGCCCCGAGCTGACGGTGCTGGTGGCCGTGCTGGTGGCGGTGTCGGCGTTCACCAAGTCGGCGCAGCTGCCCTTCCACTTCTGGCTGCCGGAGGCGATGGCGGCGGCGACCCCGGTGTCGGCGTTCCTGCACGCCGCGGCGGTGGTCAAGGCCGGTATCTACCTGCTGCTGCGCTTCTCCACGGTGTTCCATGACGTGGCCGTGTGGAACGGTCTGCTCATCATCGTCGGCATGGCCACCGCGGTGATGTCGGCGGCTTTCGCCGTGCAGAAGACGGACCTCAAGCAGCTCACCGCGTACTCGACGGTGTCGCACCTGGGCTGGATCGTGGCGACGATCGGCGTCGGCACGCCCTTCGCCCTGGCC
>NZ_DUOE01000102.1 GCF_012838985.1 Corynebacterium sp.
CGTCGCCGCACCCGCCGCGCAGGCCACCCCCGCCGCGGCGCCCTCGGGGAAGGTCTTCGAACGTCCCTCGGTGCGTCGGGCCCGGGAGGCGGCTGAGGCCGCCCAGGCGGCCGAGACGGCGGCGAAGGTGGAGAAGCCGGTGGCCGTCGAGAAGCCTGCCCCGGCGGCACCGGCGGCACCGTCTGCACCGCCGGTCGTCGAGAAGCCTGTCGACCCTGTCGAGGTGATCCGCGCCGGGTGGGCGACGATCCGCGAGGAGGTGTCCCGCCGCAACAAGGTCGCCGGGATCATGCTCGCCGAGGCGCGCGTGCTCGGCCTGCGCGAGGACACCCTGGTCCTCGGCCACAACACCGGCGCCCTGGCGGAGCGTCTCAACGCCGAGTCGAACAACTCGGTGGTGGCGAAGGTGGTGTCCGAGCATGCGCGCCGTGAACTGAAGGTGCAGTGCGTGATCGGCACGGACCCGGCCGCCGCCGGTTTCAGCCCGACACCCGCGAAGCAGGAGGCATGGACCCCGCAGCCCCCGCAGACCCCGCCGACCCCGGCCGCGCAGCCCGAGCCCGCTGAGAAGCCCGAGGCACCCGAGGAGCCTGAGAGTCCGGCCTCCACCTGGGGTAGGCCACGCGCGATCGGTGGCGACGCTGCTGCCCCGCCGCAGCCGCCGCAGCCGCAGGTGCCGCAGCGGCCGACCCCGCCGCCTGCCCCGGAGCCGGAGAAGCCGTCCTGGCAGCAGATCGCCGAACGCGGACGCGCCAACGCCGCCCGCCAGGCGGCGGAACGGGCCGCCCGCCCGTCCTTCGATGACGGTGTGCCCCTGCCGCCGGAGCCGATGGATGACCCGGAGATGGCCCCGCCGGAACACCACGCTCCGGTACCGCAGCCGCAGGCGGCGCCGTCGCGACGCGAAGAAGAGGACGAGATGGTCAAGGCCGCCCAGGAACCGGGCACCTACGACCGTCGGGACGCGACGACCATCGCAGTGGAACTCCTGGAGCAGGAACTCGGCGCGCGTCGACTGTGAGTCGGTAGGATGGCCGTCGGTAAAAGCAACCGACGAAAGGCAATCCCATGACCCAGCCGGACATGTCCCAGCTCCTCGCCCAGGCCCAGGAGATGCAGGCCAAGCTGCAGCAGGCGCAGCAGGAGATCCTCGCCACCGAGATCACCGGCTCCGCCGGCAACAACCTGGTCGCCGTGACCATGACCGGTGGCGGCGAGGTCACCGACGTGAAGATTGATCCGCAGGTCGTGGACCCGGAGGACGTCGAGACGCTGCAGGACCTCGTCCTCGGCGCGTTCCAGGACGCCCACCAGAAGGCCGGCAACCTCGCCGCCGAGAAGATGGGCCCGCTGTCCCAGGGCGGCGACCCGTTCGGCGGGATGCTCGGCTAGATCGCGGCGAAGTAGTCGACGTCGGTGAGCAGGATCCTGGCCCCCAGGTCCCCGCTCCACTCGACGCCGATGCCGTGCCTGCGCAGGACGGGGACGACCTCGTCGCGCATCAGCCGGACGGTGACACGTTCGTAGGTGGCCTGCTTCTCCGCGTTGCTCAGCGTCTCCGACTCGGCCCCGAGGAACGTCCCGTACCCGAGGTAGGTGCTGCGGTCCTCGATGAGGCGCTCCGTGTCCTGCTCGTGGTAGTAGACGAAACCGCGGGCACCGGGCAGCTTCGCACGCTCGTCACGGATCTCGTCGTGCGCGCACGTGGTGCAGCAGCTGAAGTCCTCACGGGCGATGACACCGATGGTCTCCAGCTCGGCGAAAGCCTCGCTGAGGCGCGAAGCAGGTGGGTCGCCGAGTTCCGCGAGCTGACGGCGCCGCCCGTCGATGAGCTTCTCGACGACCGCGTGCGCCTCCTCCTCGTCGATGTCCGGCACCTCCTCGGTGACGGCATCGAGGTAGTAGTCGGCGTCGGATTCGCCGCGGACGAGCAGACTCCAGCAGTAGTCCTCGAGGTGTTCGCGGGTGTCCTCGTCGAGGGGCCAGTGGGCGGGGAGGGCGAAGTCGGCGGGGCGGGTGTTCCAGGTGGATGTCATGGGGTGGATCCTCGCACAGGTCGGCGGGCGGTGCCGGGTATGTCGGGGGCAGGCACTATCCTCGTAGCGGACCATCGAGGAAAGGCACCAGAGTGTTTGAAGGACCGCTGCAGGATCTCATCGACGAGCTCTCCCGCCTGCCTGGCGTGGGCCCGAAGAGTGCGCAGCGTATCGCCTTCCACCTGTTGGCCGTCGAGCCGGACGACATCAACCGCCTGACCGCCGCCCTGGAGGCGGTGCGTGACGGGGTGACGTTCTGCCGGATCTGCTGCAACATCTCCCGCGAGGAGGTGTGCCGGATCTGTGCGGACTCGGGGCGGGACCGCGGGATGATCTGCGTCGTCGAGGAGCCGAAGGACATCCAGGTCATCGAACGCACGGGGGAGTACAACGGCCGTTACCATGTGCTCGGTGGGGCGCTGGATCCGTTGGCGAATGTCGGCCCGAAGGATCTGCACATCACGGAGCTGCTGCAGCGTATCGGTGGGGTGCTGCCGGACCGGGAGCTCGCTGACTCCACGCCGGCGGCCCCGCTTCACGACGCCGCCCCCACCGTCCATGAGGTCATCCTCGCCACGGACCCCAACACCGAGGGCGAGGCGACGGCTTCCTACCTGGCACGGCTGCTCAAGGACTTCCCGGACCTGGTGGTCTCCCGTCTGGCGTCGGGCATGCCCCTGGGTGGGGACCTGGAATTCGTCGACGAACTGACGCTTTCCCGGGCGTTGAGCGGGCGGCTGCAGCTTTAGGGCGTGCCGGCCAGCCCCCGGGCGGAGTAGGCCCGCAGGGGATGAGGGTTGGCTTTCGGTGGGCTGCCGTCGGGTGGGTGGAACAACACCCCACCCGGGTGACGCTCCACCCGTCCGTGGCGGGGTGGTTGGTCGGGGTCGTCATCGTTGCGGGCGTTGTGTTTGCGGCACAGCACCGTCATCTCCGCGACGTTGGTCCGCCCGCCGTTCTTCCAGGCGATGAGGTGGTGGATCTCGCACTCATCCGCCGCGGTGTCACACATCGCCTCACAGGTCAACGACTCGGTGATCAGCATCATCCGCTGCTTCGGGGAGGCGGTGCGCTCCGAGCGGTAGGCGTTGACCGGACCTGCCACCGGATCGTAGATCCCGGCGACGTGGTACTCGGCGGTGACCTGCTCGAGCAGTTCCTTACCCGTCATGGTGGTCCCGTCGGTCAGCCCGAAGACCGTCTCATCGCCCTGGTGGTGCAGGACCTTCGCCCACTCCGGCAGGGGCACCACCACATAGGGAATCGGGGCGGTCGCCCCGGCGCCACCACCGCCCTGGGAGGCCATGAACGAGTCGTACATGGCCTGTTCATAGGTCAGCTGCGGGTTGTGGCGGCGCAGGTGGGCTGCCCCGGCCCTCACCTGGCCCAGCAGGCCGGTGACGGCCCGTTCGGGGCCGGTGACGGTGAAGGTGCGCAGGCCCTGGGCGTCGGTGTTCTTCCCGCCGCGCAGGGCTCTTTTTCCGTGGGCCTTCTGCTCGGCGTCGGCCACGGCCCGGTTGTAGGCGCGGACCCGGGCGGCAGCCTCGTGGTCGATCTCGGCGACGGTGCCACGCAGCCGACACAGTTCGACGCGGAGTTCCCACTCCGTCACTGCGGCACCGGGGAGGAGTTTGCGGGTGTGTTTCTCGATGGTCATCACCGCGTCGAGGGACAGTGCGGCAGCCGCGTGGCGGGCGGTGGTTTGGAGGTGAGGGTGGCGGGTGGGTCCGTGGTAGATGGCGGAGAGTTTCTCCCAGGCGCCGGCGTCGCGGTAGCCGAGGTCATCGAGGTCGGTGCGGGTGAGTGCACCGGAGGAGATCTCCTCCAGGACCGTCATGGCCCGCAGGCTCCGCAGTAACTCGATGGTGGTCATGGACGGAGGTTAAACCCCTGACAGGTGCACGTCGAGAAGCACCTGTCCCGGCCTGTGGACAACCGGTGGTTATCCACAGGCACGGGTAGGCCGCATCAGGTCCCGGTTGACAGGGCCCGTGGGATCTGGGAGGTGGGGATGACCACGACGTCGTGTAGTTTCCAGTCGATCCCCTCGAGGGAGCGGCGCAGCTCCTCCATCTGCGCAACCGTGGGGTCCTGGCCGGGGTGGGGGATGACGAACAGTTCCACGTGGAACACGTGCCCCTGGTCGCGGACGCGGGCGCGGGCGTCGGCGACCCAGGGGAAGGTGTGGGCGCGGGCCTCGGCGGAGTCGATGAGGGGGTGGGGCGAGGAGTCGTCGAAACGCATGACGCGTTCGTCGCTGAGGTCGCCGACGGCGGCCTTGAGGTTGGTGATGCCGTCCCAGATGATCGACCCCGACACGAGGATCGCGGCGGCCGCATCCATCCACCACAGGCCGACACCGATGCCGAGGACGCCGACGATGGTGGCTAAGGCGGTGGTCCAGTCGGCTTTGAGCATGTCGGCGTCGGCACGCAGCAGTTTGTCGTGGAGCTGCTCGGCGAGTTTGAGCTTCATCCGGCCGAGGATGACGGGCGGGACACCGGAGACCGCCATGACGGCGACCATCAGCCAGCCCGCCCAGATGTCGTGCCCGAAGATCACCGTGATGCCGATCGGCGGTTTCTCCCGCCCGACCAGGCCGGACACCGAGGTGAACAGCAGCAGCCCACCCATGATGAGCAGTGCGGTGGCCGCCACCAGGTGTCCGATGCCGATAGCCCGGTGGTAGCCGTAGGGGAACTGCTCCGTCGGCGCGCGGCGGATGAAGCGCACGGCGATGAGGAACGCGATCGGCGGCAGGAACGCCAGCATGTCCTCCATCCACGCGGCACGCATCGCCTGCGACTGCCCTGCGACGAGCCCCACCAGGACCACCGTCACCGCCGTCGACGCGAGTGTGATCCACTCCAGCCGGACGGCCCTGGCGAGTGCCTGCTTGTCGGCGTTCACCGGATCTCCCCGAACTCCCGAGCCAGATGACGCTCCAGGTTGACCAGCAGCTCGTTCTCCCCGAGGCGCACCCCCATGACCATCTCCTCTTCGCCGACGGTCTGGTAGGGCCTAGTCAGGGCCATGAAGTCCGCCCAGGGGGAGGAGGCGGTCAGCCCGCCGATGACGACGTCGACCTCCCCGTCCCGGATCTTCCCGGCGAGCACGCTCTCCGGGCCCTCGGCCCAGTCGATGGTGGCGTCGATGGACTCGGCGAAGGAGGTGATGAGGTCGGCCTCCGATCCGGTGACGTGACCGGAGTCGTCGACGTGGACCCAGGGACGGTGCTCGGACACCCCGACGACGAGGGTGCCGCCGGAGGCCCGGTCGAAGGTGCCCTCGACGTCGAGGGGCAGGGCGGTGCAGCCGGTGAGCAGCACGGCGCAGGCCGGGAGCAGGGCTCGATGCATAAGCCCCAGGTTACTTGAGGCGCTCCAGTCGCAGGCGGTCGACGACGGCGATCTCCAGCGGCTCGAGCTCGGCGAGGCCGATCCCCAGCGCGCGGGCCAGCAGCAGGTCAGCCAGCTGCGGGTTGCGGGCCAGGACGGGGCCGTGCATGTAGGTGGCGATGACGCTGCCCTGCACGGCACCCTCGGCGAAGCGCTGCTTGGTGCCGTCGGCGACGTCGTCGGCGGCGGCGGCGACATCGCAGTTGCCGGTGCCGCGGGTGACGCGGCCGAGGGGTTCGGCGCCCGGGCCGAGGAGGGTGGCGCCGAGGTGGTTCTCGAAGCCGGTGAGCGGCTCCGTCAGGTCGGCGGTGATGCCGGCGCGGGTGGGGGTCGATGCGACCTCGCCGATGGCGCGGGTCTGGAGGCCGATGGTGGTGGCGTCGAGAAGTCCGAGGCCGTCGACGACGCGGCCGCCGGCGCGGAAGGATTCGCCGAGGACCTGCAGGCCGGCGCAGACACCGAGCACGGGGCGGCCGGCCCAGGCGGCGCGGGTGAGGCCGCCGTCGGCGATGAGGTGCTCCGCCGCGAGGATCTGGGCGGTGTCCTCGCCGCCGCCGAGGCAGTAGATGTCGAGGGACTCGGGGACTGCCTCCCCGAGGCGGATCGGCAGGATCTCGGCGGTGATGCCGCGCATGCGGGCGCGCTGGCGCAGGACCAGGGCGTTGCCGTCGTCGCCGTAGGTGCCCAGGACGTCGGGAAGCACGAGTCCGATGGTCAGCTCAGCCACGGTGGGTCTCCTTCTGCAGGGCGGCCTTCAGGTCACGGAAGGCGGTGTAGTTGGCCAGCACCTCGATGCGCCCGGGCGGGCAGGCGAGGACGGCGGCGAGGGGGTCGGGGACGAGTTCGTGCCCGATGTCGGCGTAGGTGAGCCGTACGGCGAGGTCGGTGCCCCGCTCGCCGGCGGCCTTGACCACCAGTCCCTCGAAGTCCTCGAAGGCGACGTCCCACAGCCAGGACAGGTCCTCACCGTCGGCGACCTGGCCGTTGACGGCGATGACCAGCCCGTCGGCGGAGCGGTCCACCATCGACAGCGCCTCCTGCCAGCCGGCGGGGTTCTTGGCCAGCAGCAGGTGGATGTCCCGCTCGCCGAGGCGGATGGTGGAGTAGCGGCCGGCGACGTTGTCGACGGACTCGGCGGCCGCGATGGCGTCGGTGAGGGGGACGTCGAAGCCCTCGACGGCGGCGGCGATCGCCTGGGTGGCGTTGCCGCGGTTGGCGCGGCCCGGCAGCTTGAGGGACAGCGCGGAGGAGCCGTGCGGGGACTCCAGGCCGGAGTCGGTGATGGTCCAGGTGGGGGTGGGGCGGCGGAAGGTGCGGCCGTCGGGGAGCGGTTTCACGGCCCACCAGTCGTTCTGTTCGCGGACGACGTGGCCGCCGGTGCGTGGGCAGGAGACGGAGTCGCCGATCCAGCCGGCGCCCGCGGACACCCAGATGACGTTCGGGGCGTCGAAGGCGACGGACGTCATGAGCACGTCGTCGCAGTTCGCGATGACGAGCATGTCCGGGTGGGCGGTGACCGCCCGGCGCAGGGCGCGTTCGATCTTGTTGATCTCACCGACGCGGTCCAGCTGGTCGCGGGTGAGGTTGAGCAGCACCATCACCTCGGGGCGCAGGCGCTCCGCGACGGCGGGGACGTGGAGCTCGTCGACCTCGAGGACGATGTGGGAGGCGTCCTTACCGGCCAGGAGGGCGGAGATGATGCCGGCGTCCATGTTGTCGCCGCCGTCGTTGGTGGCGATGCTGAACCGGGAGCGCATGGCGGCAGCCAGCATGCGGGTGGTCGTGGACTTGCCGTTCGTGCCGGTGACCAGCACGGTCGGGCGTCCGCGGCCCAGGTTCTCCATGATGGTGGGGTCGATGGCGTTGGCCACCAGGCCGCCGATCATGCCACCGGCACCGCGGCCGGTGAGACGGGAGGCGGTGGTGGCCAGCTGTGCGGCGGTGGTGGCCGCCCTCGATCGCAGGCGGCGCAGGACACCGGAACGTGGGGAACTCATGCCACCACAGTAGTCCTAGCGTCGCGGACGGCTCTGCACCTGCTCGACCGCGTCGAGGAACTCGGTGTCGGTGAGCAGCGGGATGCCCTTGCGTACCGCGTGCATGGCCTTGCCCCGCAGGTCAGCGGTGTCGTTGCACACGACGACGCTGGTGGTGCGGGTCAGCTTCTCCGAGTAGACGAGTTCCGCCTTCACGCACTCCGCGATGAGGATGTCGGGGTCGAGCTCCACCTCGGGGGCGACGACGACCTCCATGCCGCGGACGAGGTGGCGGCCCGGGACGTGCACACCCGGGTTGGGGTGGGGGCGGGGTGCCTCCATCGCGTCGACGCGCACGTGGGAGCGCTGCAGTCCGAAACGGTCGGCGCGCAGGTCGGCGGGGGTGACGGTGGCGAGCTCACCGTGCCCACCGTCCTCGGTGCGGTCGCGGAACTCGAAGAAGACGTCGATGAGCAGGTCGTTGATCTCCCGTGACGTCTCGTGCTCGGGGCGCTGCGCACGCTCGACGGTGGCGACGGGCGACGGCGCGTCGATGCCCAGGGCCGCCGCGAGGTTGCCC
>NZ_DUOE01000103.1 GCF_012838985.1 Corynebacterium sp.
CCTCGTCACCGACATCATCGGTCTCATCGTCATGATCGCCAACCAGCTGAGCCACTCCATCCAGGCTTAAGGCCTCGGCGACAACCGCCTCCCCACCACCCGGTGGGGAGGCGGTTTTTTCATGCCCGCGTCGAAGCGGATCCGTGGTGAGTCACTAGGATGAGTCAGGCACACCACCGGCGGATAGAACCATCGCTCCGAGGAGAGTAAGGCCATGCAGCAGTCGAGGGAATTTCTGATCCACCACGAGGTCGACGAGCGACTCGAGGCCGAGTGGGACGATCTGGCCCGCCGCCACGGCACCCGCTTCGCATCCCGCCCCGCCTACGCGCTCTCCTGGTTCCGGGCCGTGGGCAAGGGGCGGCTGGCCGTGGCGACAGTGCGCCGCGGGGGTGAGCTTGCCGCGGTGCTTCCGCTGCACGTGCGGCGCCGGGCAGGAGTCGAAGTGGCCCGGTTGCTCGGCCACGGGCTGGGCACCGTGGGCGAGGCCCCGGCCACCGACCGCGCCGCCCTGGAGTACCTCGTCGACGGTCTGCGTCGGGAACAGCTTCCCCTCGAACTGACCCACCTGCCCGCGGGGTCACCGTTCCTGGAGGTGCTGCTCGCCGCTGACGGCCTCCATGTTGATCTGCACCGCGACGACCACTGCCCGGTGATCGACGTTCCGGAGGGGACGACTGTGGCTGACCTACGCAGTTCCAAGACCCGCAGTCGTCTATCCCGCGCGCGGCGGAAGTGGGAGGCGCAGCACGGGGTGGTTGACAGAATTCTCGTGCAGACGCCGGAGGAACTGGAGCGACACTGGTCGGAGATCGTCACGTTGACCGAGCTGGCCGATGATGCGGCGGGGGAGGGAAGACTGCATCTGCTGTCCGGGGAGCACGGTCAGTTCACCCACCGATTCCTCCGCGAGGAGGCGGCCGCGGGTCATCTCGTGGTTATCGGACTCACGGTCGACGGCCGCTGGGTGGGTCTGCAGGTGCTCCTCACCACGGGAGGTCGCGCGGAGGGGTGGCTCAACCGTTTCGACCCCGGATGTCGTCCGCTGATCCCGGGACACCAGCTCGTCGAGAAGCTCATCGACGTCCACGATGAGCTGGGTGTCACCGTCATCGACATGATGATCGGCCGCAGTCCTTTCAAGAGTGACTGGGAGACGGGCGAGTACCACGTTTTCTCGGTCTCGGCGGTGGCGGCGGAGAACCTGCGCGCCCTGCGCTGGGCGCGGGCGGTGTCCCGGGGCGGGATGCTCGCAGCCGGGGCGATCAGGCGTGTGACCTCCGCAGCGCGACGCGGGCGATCGCACGCCAGCCGAGCAGCAGCAGACCCGACATGGCCGTGGCGACGAGGATGAAGGACCAGTGGGGGATCTCGCCGTTACGGGCCGCCCAGATACCCAGGCCGACGATGACGGTGACCACCCACGTCATGACACCGGCGGGGTAGAGCCGGTGACCGTCGAGGTGGAGTCCGATGATGAGCCCCCAGGAGATCAGGACACCGAGCAGGAACGGCCACCACGTGGACAGCCACCCCATGAAGTTCAGCGGCATGTCATCGGTCTGGTGGGCGATACGGGCGAAGAGGGCGAAGAGGGCGATGGCGACGACGTCGGCGAGCAGAGCGGTGGACCTGTTCATGCCCTCCACCCTAATCCCCGGCCCGGACTCCCCGGCGCGCGTAGTACAGGAAGTAGATCACCCAGCCGACGGCCGTGATGAGGGCGAAGGACACCAGCCGGTAGACCAGGGCGGCGCCTGTCGCGTCGACCGCCGTCATGCCCGCAGCGACGAGGGTGCCGATGATCGCCACTTCCACCGTCCCCAGCCCTCCCGGGGTGACCTGGGCGGAACCGGCGATCTTGGCGGTGGTGTAGGCCAGCAGCACGGCCGCCGCGGCCGGAACCGCCCCCGTCACCGCCCACACGCACAGGAACAGCGTCAGGGCGTCGAAGGCCCGGTTGAGCAGTGACCACCCGGCCACGAGGCTGAACCTCCCGCGGCTCAGTTGCACGGACTCCAGCTGGTGGATCTGCGCCACCGCACCCTCGAGTCCGGATTCCGGGGCGCGGCGCAGCACCCGGTTGACCCGTGGCAGCAGAGCCCGCGCCCAACGCTCGAGCGTCGCGGGATGATTCGCCGCCCACCACAGCGCCCAGGACAGACCCGTCATCACCAGGAGGGTGAGCAGCAGCGACCACACGTTGACGTCGGCGCCGAGGAAGAAGACACCGGCGATGCCGATGACCACCAGCCACATCGTCG
>NZ_DUOE01000104.1 GCF_012838985.1 Corynebacterium sp.
GCGGCCGTGATTTCCTTTGCTTCCGGGAGAGTGCGGGCCAGGAGTGCACGCAGGTGAGTCAGCGCGGGCTGGAAGGCTTCGGGGGCGGCGGCGATGTAGGCGTCAGGGTCGGTAGGGGTCGTCATGGTGGCCGGGTGTAGGACTCCGCAAGCGCTAGTCTCAGGGCACAGAGTGCTGCCGGGCACTGAGAGGAAGTCTCTATGCGGACAGCAGGAAGAATATGGGTCAGCGTTCTGACGTTCTGCGATACAGCCATGCTGCTTGGTGCCTGCACTACCGGGGGAGCGGTACCGGAGACGGGGACGGAAACGACTGTCTCTCGTGCAGATCCCTGGTCCGACCGAGTCAATCCCCGGATATTCGAGGTGCCCGACGGCGGTTATCTCTTTCGCCTGGTGGGTGGCGACGTCTGCCCCATCGGAGGCGGCATGACCGATTCGGAGTTTGCCTGCCTGCTCAATTTCCGGGAGCCGATGCCCACCGAGGACGGCACCTTGACCCGGGGCATCGAATTCCGCGACGGCATGTTCACCCCGAGCAGGGAACTGGCCGATCCCGCTGTAGAGCAGTCCTTCGGAGAGGCGAAGTCCCGGGCTGCGCTGCTGGAGCCCCGCCAAGGACTGGAGATCGAGGGTTTCACCATGGTCGTGGAAACCAATGATGAGGTCATGTTCCTCTGGGGTGATGGCAGGGCCCAGTTCTTCATCGCGGAGCAGGGACACACACCGTTCTGGACCCCACGTCCCGAGTGGATTCCCTCGCCCTACTGACCCAGGAACCAGTTCACTGCATCACGGTAGGTCCACATGCTGCTGGGCATGCCCTCCGGCGGATCAGTCGGCGTTCCCACACCGGCCACTGTCGCATCCGCACCGAAGGCCAGCGTGAAGTCGACCACCGCGCGGCGTAGGTGGTTCTCGGAGGTCACGACGATGACGGATGTAGCGCCGGGAAGCAGCTGGCGGGAGTAGCGGGCGTTGGTGACCGTGGAGTTGGCGCGGTCCTCGACGATGATCCGGCCGTCCGGCAGGCCCTGGGAAGTCAGCCAGTCACGCATGGCGTGCGCCTCGACATGGCCGTCCGGGGTGGGCCCGCCGGAGACAACGATCGGTGCGGTGGGATGGGCGGCGGCCAGCTCACGGGCTGCCTCGAGGCGGTGGGCCAGGTTGGGGTGCACGGAGCCGTCGGTGTTCAGCCCGTTGCCCAGCACGGCGATGGGCGCGCCAGCCGGTGCCGCGGAGGCGGGCGTGATGTCCGAGTGCAGCGCCTGCAGTGCGGCGGTGACCAGCGTGCGGCGCTCGGGGCTGAGTGCCTGCAGTGCGGCTTCCCGGGCCGCAGCGTTCGACTCGTAGTCTGCGGAGAATACCGCTGCGGTGAGCAGATCCTCCTGGCTGGCGGCCGCCAGATCCAGCCCGCCGCCCTGCACCTCCTGGGAGATGAGGTAGGGGCCGTGGCCGGGGATGTCCACCAGGATGATCTTCTCCAGGCCCGGCACCGGAATGGTGAGCGGGATGGATGACAGCGAAGAGGTCAGCGCGTGTGCGGGTGCCACCATGCCCGGCAGAAGGGCGAGGGCGGTGGCAGCAGCCAGCAGTGGGTGAGTGGCACGAAAACGCATGACTTCTCCTTTGGTCGGGAAAATTAACCCGTTCTCAGCATCAGACTTTCGGCCGAAGGTAAGGTGTCCCACATGCAGAACTGGCACACCGGACCATTCGACAATGACGACGCCGCCGAAGTGCTCGAGGACGTCCGCAGCGGTGAACTTTACCTGGATGAACTGCTGCCCGGGGTGGGAAACCGTTATATCGAGGCTGATCAGGGCGCGATCATCGTGGCCCTCGCTCACCTCGCCGGTGGGGACCTGCCCGAGGGCATCACGCCCGAGCAGGTCACTGAGCTGCAGACCCCGGAGATCAAGGAACGCCTGCGCCAGTGCCTGGGTGCGGTGCTCTCTGACGGGACGGTCTCTGAACTCGCCGCCCAGTGGGCCGAGGAAGGCACCGAGCAGCTCTATGAGTGGAAGGCGAAGGCCTTCATCAGCCTGAGCTGAGAACGTTCAGTCCTCGAGGAGTTCGGCGACAAGGCCCTGAACGCGGGCGTCGATGTCATCGCGCACCAGGCGCATGCGTTCCATGCCTGCGATGCCGCGCTCGGAGGGCTCGTCGGTCACCCAGCGCTCGAGTGTGCCGCGGGCGTCGGCGGGCAGTTCGAGCTGGGCGGCAGCGCCGAGGATGATGGTGCGGTCGACGCGGCGCAGCAGCTGCGGGTCGACCCCCTTCGGGTGACCGCCAGACATGTCGGCCCCGACCTCGGCAATCGCCTCGACGGACTGGGCGTTGAGCTTGGTGCCCGGCTTCGTGCCGGCGGAGTGGATCTCCAGGCGGTCACCGGCATGTTTGGCGGCGAGGGCGGCGGCCATCTGGGATTTGCCGCCGTTGCCGACGCAGACGAACAGGGCAGAAGGGTGGGGAGTGGTCATGAGGGGATGCTCTCCTTCTCGGAGGTATGGGTGGTGGAGGTCTTTAGCGGGGGCAGGCTCGGGTCACCGGGGAAGAGTTTCGGTCCCAGCCACAGCATGACGTAGACCAGGCCGACGAGCACGGGGATCTCGATGAGCGGGCCGATCGTTCCGGCCAGGGCCTGCGCGGAGGTGGCGCCGAAGGTGCCGATGGATACGGCGATGGCGAGTTCGAAGTTGTTGCCCGCGGCGGTGAAGGACACTGAGGCTGACTGGGCGTAGTTCATCCCGGAGGCCTTCGCAGCTGCCAGGGAGATGAAGAACATGCCGATGAAGTAGGCCAGCAGCGGGACCGCCAGCCGGGCCACGATCCAGGGCTGGGAGGTGATCTGCTCGCCCTGCAGGGAAAACAGCAGCACGATGGTGTAGAGGAGGCCGATCAGCGCCAGCGGGGAGATCGCGGGGAGGAATTTCGTCTCGTACCAGCGGCGTCCCCTGGCCTTCTCGCCGATGATGCGGGAGAGGACACCTGCGGCCAGGGGGATGCCGAGGAAGACGAGTACGGAGGTGACGATTGACCAGAAGGAGAATTCAGCTGACGTGGTTGCCAGGCCCAGCCAAGAGGGCAAGACCTGGAGGTAGAACCAGCCGAGGACACTGAACATGATCACCTGGAAGACGGAGTTGATGGCCACGAGCACGGCGGTGGCCTCCCGGTCGCCACAGGACAGGTCGGACCAGACGAGCACCATGGCGATGCACCTGGCCAGTCCGACGATGATCAACCCGGTGCGCAGCGCTGGCTCGTCAGGCAGGAAGGTCCAGGCCAGGGTGAACATGAACGCCGGACCCACGAGCCAGTTGAGGACGAGGGAGACACCCATCAGGCGTTTGTCGGCGGTGATCTCGCGGGTCTTGTCATAGCGGACCTTGGCCAGGGGTGGGTACATCATCACCAGCAGGCCGAGCGCGATCGGTAGCGAGATACCGCCGACCTCTAGGGCGCCCAGTGCGTCACTGATGCCGGGGATGCCCCGGCCGATGAGCAGGCCGCCGGCCATGGCGAGGATGATCCAGACGGGGAGGTATGTGTCGAGGAAGGACATGCGCGGGCGGTGGGGAGCGGTCATGCGGACTCTTTCAATACATTGACATTCATCAATATGAAAACTAGGCATGATATAGATGACTGTCAATACTAGGATGGGCGTTATGCCAACCCCGCAGATTCTCCCCCTCACGGATCTCTCCGCTTGCTGCTCCCTGGGCTCAGGGCCCCTGAGCGAAGAGGAGGCGCAGCGTTATACCACCTTATTCAAGGTCCTGGCTGACCCTGCCCGCCTGCGGATCCTCTCGCACCTGGCGGCCGAGGGCTGCGGACCCATCAGCGTCAACGAACTCACGGAAATCTCGGGGCTGAGCCAGCCGACGGTCTCCCACCACCTGAAACGGCTCACGGAGGCCGGGCTGCTGGAGAAGACCAGGGTGGGGCGCATAGTCACCCATCAGGTCCGTCCCGAGCTCTTCGCCGAGCTGCGCACCGTCCTCCAGATGGACTGAGCCTCACGTGAACAGCGGCAACCATCATGAGGCAATCATCATCGGCGGTGGCCAGGCGGGACTGGCCACCGCCTATTACCTGCTGCGCGCCGGGGTGGACACCCTGGTTCTCGATGACCAGGACGGCCCCGGTGGGGCGTGGCGCCACGTGTGGCCGTCGATGACACTGTTCTCCACCGCAGAGTTCTCGAATCTGCCGGGCAGGCCCATGCCGTCCTACGACGGTTTTCCCCCGTCGTCGCATGTCATTGACTACCTGAGCGTTTATGAGCAGCGTTACCGGATTCCGGTGGAGCGGCCCGTGCGGGTCCGCCGGGTCAACTACCTTGACGGCCACTACCGGGTCCAGGCCGAGGGCAGGTCCTGGACGGCCACCAATATTGTCGCCGCCACGGGCACCTGGTCCGCCCCCTTCGTGCCTGCGTATCCGGGATCGTTCCCGGGCACGCAGTGGCATTCGGCGAATTATCCCGGCCCGGAGCAGTTCCGGGGCTCCTCGGTGGCGGTGGTGGGGGCGGCGAACTCCGCCGCGCAGATCGCCGCCGAGCTTATCGACGCTGCCGATGCCACCTGGTACACCCGGCAGCAGCCGCGGTGGATGCCCGATGAGGTCGACGGGCGGGTGCTGTTCCGGCGCAACCGGCAGCGCGCCCTGGCGATCCAACGGGGCGAGACGGATCCGGGGGCCGATTCACAACTCGGCGACATCGTCATGCTGCCCAAGGTGCGTGAGGCCCGCGATGCCGGACGCCTCACGGCCACGCCCATGTTCACCTCTCTCGACCAGGTGCAGTCCGAGCACCTGATCTGGTGCACAGGATTCCGTCCCGCGCTCGGCCCCGTACGCCGCCTGCTCCGCGAGGGGATCCCGGAACATCCCGGTCTGCACCTGGTCGGATACGGCGACTGGACCGGGCCCGGCTCCGCGACGATCACCGGGGTCGGCCCCCACGCCAAGCAGGCCGCCCGGGACATCGCGGCCTCAGTCGGCAGGGTGGTCAAATAGGGAGCCTCGGTCCCATATCACACCTACGATCGAGGTCATGGACCTCCACCCGAATCTGCAGCCTTATGCGTTCCTCCTCGGCACCTGGAAAGGTGAGGGCCGGGGCTTCTATCCGACTATCGACGACTTCAGTTTTGAAGAGACCTTGATCTTCTCGGCCATCCCCGGCAAGCCCTTCTTCCGCTACG
Source organism: Corynebacterium sp. (assembly GCF_012838985.1). Classification (GTDB taxonomy): domain Bacteria; phylum Actinomycetota; class Actinomycetes; order Mycobacteriales; family Mycobacteriaceae; genus Corynebacterium. The sequence goes on from NZ_DUOE01000104.1 coordinate 5,216, forward strand.
AGCAGAAGACAATGGGGCCGGACGGGCCGATGCACACCGAACTGGGTTTCCTGCGCCCGACGGGGGAGGGGAAACTGGAGTTCATCCTCGCCCAGCCGATGGGGCAGACGGAACTGCTGACCGGTAATGCCCGTGAGGAGGAGTACTTCCTCGTCCTGGACTTCGCGGAGTCCACGATCGTCAACTCGGGCAGCGCGAAGAAGGTCGACACGACGATGCGCAGCTACACCTTCAACGGTGACCGCACCGCCGTGACCGCACGCTTCTACATGGGGGCGGTGCGCCAGCCCCTGCAGGAGCACCTGGTCAGCGAACTGACCAAGGTGGACTGAGCCGGATCAGCCCAGTTCCCTGATCAGCTCAGCTCCACCCCGTCGCGGCTGACGGCGAAGCTGTAGAAGTCGATGGCACACATCACCCTCACCTCACCCTCTGCGATGGCACAACTGACCGGCCCCTCCACGAGTCGGTTACCCGGCTCGAGCACCGCGGTCTGCTCACGGGGGACGAAGATCCGGTTGACGTGGTGGGTCGTGGCCGGCTCGCCCTCGCGGACAGAGACCGCATTGATGTCACCCTCGCCGTCGTAGGTGCACATGGCCACCGTTTCGGTGTCCGAGTACATCTCGCAGTAGGTGCCGTCCGGGCCCTGGAACTGCAGGCCGGACTGCTTCGGGAAGATCAGCGCGGAAGCATAAGGGGCTGGGTCGGTCTCGGGGACGGCGGCGATCAGCTCGACGAAACGGCTGCCGGGGATGCCGATGTAGGAGGGTTCTCCGGTGGGCGTCTCCCTGATCGTGGTCGTGGTCTCCGTGTCGGTGGCGGTGTCCGTGGTTGTGGCCGTTGTGGTCGGGGTTGGGGTGCCCTCCGTGGACTCGTCGTAGGTGCAGCCGCTCAGGACCACCAGTCCGGCGACCGCAATAGGGAGGATGCGGATCCAGGGTTTCATGGTTGTAGCGTATCCACCCACCCGTGTCCCGCGTCACAATTCTCTGCCACTGATGCCAATCCGGTACCCGCAACATCACGGACCAATTACCATCCGGTCACATCTGCATATCGGCAGTTCTGGAGTGTTCACAAACTTAACTCCGGACACGATGTGTGAAGTAAGTTGCATTGCCCTCTACCCATCGAAGGAGCCCCCGATGAGACTGCGCAGACTGTTGCCGGTGGGCTTCGCCGCGGCCCTCACACTGGGACTGGCCTCCTGTTCCTCCAGCGACACCAGCGGCACCGTCCTCTCCATCACGAGCAGCACAGCAGGGGAAACCGACACCGAAACCGGAACACCTGATCCGCATCCCGGCCCCGCCACCACCTTCGAGATCAACGAGACACCGGTCACCTGTGAGAACCAGACCATGGACCTGATGTCCACCGCCTTCGGCGCCTGGCTCGGCTCCCAGATCGTCCCCACCGACCAACCCGGCACCTCCTACTACTTCACGGTCAAGGACAACCAGTTCAACCCCTGCGCCGAACTCAGCTGGGTGACACTCGAAGGACCCAACGGCAACCCCAACCGCGACCCCGGCAACGGCACCAACTTCGTCGACACCATCGTCTTCTTCAACGGCGAAGACCTGATCCGCGACCCCGCACCCCTCCAATTCCAGGACGTCACCTCCGTCGAGCGTATCGACGCCAACCGGCTCACCCTCACCTACCGCGGCGACTGGGAACACTCCGTCACCTACAGCTTCACCGACGGTCAACTCCACGGCGAGGAACAGCTCCCCACTGAGCAGAGCGAGAACATCCGACTCGACCTCCATCGCGCCGGGCCGTCGGCCACCGGGGCACCGCGCCCTTTCGGCAACGCCAACTACCGGCCCTGGGATCACGAGAAGTCGGTGGGCCGGCAGTACTCGCTGATGATGGGTGGGGAGATGATCACCTGCGACTTCGCCAACTTCAACGGCGTGCAGGTGGTCTGCTACTCCGAGACCTCCCTGCCCTGGCCCCTGATGCCGAGGGATCCGCAGTCCAAGGCGCAGGACATGGCCAACATCGCCTTCCTCAACTTCCAGGCTGACGGCAACATCACCACCGACGCTGGCACCTTCTCCAAGCCGGGTACGAAATTCGAGATGCTGCCGGACGATTCCGTCACCCGCATCGCCGACATCTTCATCGACACCCGCAGCGAGGTTGTCAAGATCCACGACGCCAACCTCGCCTACCTTCTCGGCGTCGGTGTCGCCGAACCCGTCGAGGTCCCCAGCTTCCAGCTCGACACCTCACGCCACCCCACGGATCTCGCGCCCTGGGAGGAATAGGGGAGCAGCCTCAAAGGTATTGACCAGCATCCGGTGCTGTGTGATGGTGGTCTCAGATGCTTCTCCACTGATAGTCCCCACCGTTGCTGTGGGAGAGGTGGGAGCGACACCGTGCCTCAGCACAGCACCGGGTCCTTCCTCGACCACGCAGTGTCCTGAGAGGAATAACCATGAGCATTCATGTCCAGCAGCCGCAGCCCTATGACATCGTCGGCAACACCATCCAGATCGCAGGGGTTGCCGGCGGCGCATTTGAAGCCACCTACAACTACGTCATCACTGAGGGACACGACGAGGTCACCGGGCATTTCATGGCCGGTGACGGTATTGGAGGCCACGGCCAGTTCCAGATCTCGGTGGATGTCTCCGGCGCCGCGTTCACCCATGTCGTGGCTTATGTGGAGGTTTTCCACACCTCGCCCAAGGACGGCGAACCCCGCGATCGCGTCGTGGTCCCGGTCATCCTGGGGGCGCGGATCGTGCCCGGCTACACCACCTACCTCGAACATGTGGTGAAGAGCGGGGAGACCTTGTGGCGGATCGCGCAGCAGCACTACGGCAACGGCAATCTCTACCACCGGCTGATAGCGGCGAATCCCTCGATCACCAACCCCAACCTGATCCGCCCCGGTGATCTGATCCGGGTGCCGCGCGCAGATTAAGCAGAGGAAAACCCCGCCGGGGTGGTCTCTGACCACCGGCGAGGCAGGCTTCCCAGGTTTTCTTTTATCGGGTCAGCGCCTCCTCCACAGGTTCCGTGGCAACTGCAGCAGCCCGGTCCTCGCGGAGCGTCGGGCGCAGCAGGAGCATGGCGATGGCGATGACCAGCAGCACCGAGGCCTCGTGGACGAGCATGCCGATCGACATGGTCACCCCGCCCAGCAGCACGCCGGCGAACAGGACGGCGACGGTGGCCAGGGCGATGGCGATGTTGAGCCGCATGGTGCGTACCGTGCGCTGGGCCAGGCGCAGCGCGTAGGGCAGGCGGGGGAGTCGGTCGGCCATGAGCGCGATGTCGGCGGTCTCGATGGCAGCGGGGGAACCGGCGGCACCCATGGCCACCCCGATGTCGGCCGTGGCCAGGGCGGGGGTGTCGTTGACGCCGTCGCCGATCATGGCCACGGTGCGCCCCTGCGCCTGCAGTTCCTTGACCAGGGTGAGCTTGTCCTCGGGAAGCATCTCCGCGTGCACCTCGTCGACTCCGAGCTCGGCGGCGACGTTGCGGGCGACGCGTTCGGCGTCACCGGTGGCCATGACGACCTCCACACCTTGAGCGTGCAGTGCGGCGATGGCGGCGGGGGCGTCGTCACGGATGGTGTCGGCGACGGCGACCAGTCCGATGGCGCGGCCGTCGATGCCGACGTACATGGCGGTCCGGCCCTGCTCGTTGAGCTGGAGCAGACGGGTGTTGTCGGGGGTGTGGTCGAGGAGGTCGGCGGAGCCGACGGCGACGGTGTGTCCGTCGACGGTGGCGATGATGCCCTTGCCGGTGACGGGTTCGGCGTGGTCGATCATCTCCACGGCCAGGCCCTCGTCGGTGGCGCCGCGGATGATGGCCTCGGCCAGGGGGTGTTCGGAGGCGGTCTCGGCGCGCGCCGCCAGGGTCAGCACATCAGCGCGGGTGTAGGCGGGGTCGAGGACCTCGACGTCGGTGAGCTCAGGGCGTCCCAGGGTCAGGGTGCCGGTCTTATCCACGACCACGGTGTCCACCTTCGCGGAGGTCTCCAGGTACTCGCCGCCCTTGATCAGGACACCGTCCTTCGCGGCGCGGCCGATGCCGGCGACGATGGAGACCGGGATGGAGATCACCAGGGCGCCGGGGCAGGCGATGACCAGCAGGGTCAGGGCGAGCTCCACATTCCAGGTGATCAGGCCGATAGCGAGGGCGGCGACCATGACGCCGGGGGTGTACCAGCGGGAGAACTTCTCCAGGAAGGTCTGGGTCCGGGCCTTGTCATCCTGGGCGTCCTCCACACGGTGGATGATCTTGGCCAGGGTGGAATCGGAGCCGATGCCCACGGCCTCGACCTGCAGCACGCCGCTGCGCAGCCAGGTGCCGGCGAAGACCTCGGAGCCCTCGGCCTTCTCCGCAGGCACGGATTCGCCGGTGATGGTGGCCTCGTCGACTCCGCCGCGGCCGGTGATGACGCGGCCGTCGACAGGCACCTGTTCGCCGTTGCGGACCAGGACGGTGTCACCCGGGACCAGTTCCCAGATCTCGACGGTCTCCGGCTGGCCGTCGCGCAGAACGGTGGCGGTCTCCGGGGCGGAGTCAACGAGATCGGACAGTGCCTTGCGGGTGCGGTTCATCGTCGCCCGCTCCAGGGCCTTACCCAGGGCGAAGAGGAAGGTCACGGCGGCTGATTCCCAGTAGTTGTTGATGAACAGCGCGCCGACGGCGGCGACGATGACCAGCAGGTCAATCGAGATCATCTTGATGCGCAGTGCCTGGATCGCTGAGACGGCGATCTGCCAGCCCGCGACCACGGCGGCCGCGATCATCAGCAGGTCTGAGCCGGTGATCCAGGACAGGACTATCAGCAGGCCTGAGACGGTTACGACGCCCCAGGTTCTCCAGTTCTTCATGGTGGTTTCCTTTTCTCCGGTGGTTTTATTCTGGTGTCATCTTTTAAGTTATGGCTGTTCGGGAGAAACTTCCTTGACGCGCATCAAATAGCCGAAACCTGCCCTGAAGTGCAGAAACCCCGCCAGCACGAGGCGGGCGGGGTTAGGAGTGTGGTGGGGTCAGATCGCCGAGGGCTTGGCGGTGTAGCCGACATCAGCGACTGCGGCGACAAGATCGCGCACGCTGACCTTCTCGGGGTCATGGGCGACCAGGATACGGCCGGAGGAGAACTTCACTTCTGCGGACTCCACGCCGTCCAGGCCACCGAGTTTGTTCTCGATCTTGGCCACACACGACGGGCAGCTGAACTCGTCGGAGCGCAGGGTGGTGTTCTTCAGCTGGGTGGGGGTGGTCATCTCAATCATTCCTTATCTTCTCGGTGTTCCTTGCTTGCACCTTTGACTTTAAGGTCAGCGCGCACCGAGTTCCTTGACGTGGATCAAAGAACGGAAAAACTGCCTTCACCAGGTGTTATTCTTCCCCGATCAGCGTGTCGAGGGCGTCTGGGTCCGCGATGGCCACCCATTCCCGGCCGGAGTCGATGATCCCGGACTTCTTCATCTTCGACATGGCCCGGGATGCGGACTCCAGCGTCGTGCCGGCCATGCCCGCGATGTCATCGCGGCGCAGCCGGACCTGCAGCAGGCTGGAACCGTCCGCCTGCAGCTGCCCGAGTTTGCCGTTGAGCCGGCGCAGCACCTTGGCCACCCGCTGCTCGACGGTCTTCGTCGCCTGCGCGATATCGCGTTCCCGGGACTGGGCGAGCCGGTCCTGCTGCATCCGGATGATCGCCAGGGCGAGCTTCGGGTGCTTCTCGACGACCTCCGCCAGGGCCTCGGCGGGCAGGTGCAGCGCGCAGGTCGTCTCCATCGCCCAGGCGGAGTCGACGGCCTCGGAGGCGCGAATGTCCAGGGGGCCGATGACATCACCCGGGGCGGCAATGTCCACGGTGATCTCCTTGCCGTCGATGGTGTCCCGGGTGACGCGGACCCGGCCGGAGACCACGAGATAACTGCCCGCCACCTCCTCGCCCGCGAGGAATACCGGATCCCCCTCCGCCCACGACCACGCGGTGAGGTGTCCATCCAGGTCCAGGTGCTCCTCGGGACCCAGGTCCCGGGTGAGCGGGGAGCGGGACATGGCGGTCAGGCGCACATCCAGCGAGCAGGAGTGGGGACGGGCGCAGCTGGGACGGACAGGGTTGGTGGACATGCCCCCGATGCTAGGTCAGGTGGGACGGGTCCAGGTCGATCCGGCGCAGCAGCTGGGCGTTGAGGGCGACCACGATCGTCGACAGGGACATCAGTACCGCGGCCGCGGCGGGAGGGAGGACGAACCCGATGGGGGCGAGGACACCGGCGGCCAGCGGCACAGCGAGGATGTTGTAGCCGGAGGCCCAGATCAGGTTCTGGACCATCTTGCGGTAACTGGCCCGGGACAGGGTGATCATCGACAGCACCGCCCTGGGGTCATCACCGGCCAGCACCACCCCGGCCGATTCCATGGCGACATCAGTGCCCGCTCCGATGGCGATGCCGACCTCGGCCCGGGCCAGGGCCGGGGCATCGTTGACACCGTCGCCGACCATGGCCACCGTCAGTCCGCGGGACTGCAGGTCCGTGACCTGGGTGTCCTTGTCCTGCGGCAGGACCTCGGCGAAGACCTCGTCGATGCCCAGATCCGCACCGACCGCCTGGGCGACCTGGCTCGCGTCACCGGTGATCATCGCGACCTTGATGCCGCGGTCCTGCAGGGCGCGGACAGCGGCGCGGGATTCGGGGCGGATCTTGTCCTCGACAGCCACGGCGCCGATGATCTGGCCGTCGCGCACCACGTGGAGGACACCGGCTCCCCGGCGCGCCCAGGAATCGGTCTGTTCCTCGATCACCCCGGGGTTGGTCAGGTCGAATTCGCGGAGCATGTTCGGTCCGCCGACGATGATGTCGGAGCCTTCCACCCGGGCGCGCACACCCCGGCCGGAGGCGGCGCGGAAGTCGGTGCCGCGCACCTGCCGGCCGGCGGCCTCCGGATGTGCGGCAGCGGCGGCCACAATCGCCCGGGCCACGGGATGTTCGCTGTCGACCTCCGCGGCGGCCGCCAGCGACAGCAGTTCCCCGGCCGACACCCCGGGCACCGGGGCGATGTCGGTGACGGCGTGTGCGCCCTCGGTCAAGGTGCCGGTCTTGTCGAAGAGCACCACATCGATGGTGCGCATCCGCTCAAGCGCCATCCGGTCCTTGATCAGCACCCCGGATTTCGCGGCTCGCTCGGTGGAGATGGCGATGACCAGGGGGATCGCCAGACCCAGGGCGTGCGGGCAGGCGATGACCAGCACGGTGACGGTGCGTATCACTGCGTCGTCGGGGCTGCCGATCACGGACCAGATGATGGCGGTGAGGATGCCGGCGCCCAGCGCGAACCAGAACAGCCACGCCGCGGCCCGGTCTGCCAGGGCCTGGGCCCGGGAGGAGGATTCTTGGGCGTCGGCGACCATGCGCTGGATCCCGGCCAGGGCGGTGTCCCCGCCGGTGGCTTCGACGCGCACGCGGACGGTGTTGTCGGTGGCCACCGTTCCGGCCACCACCTTGTCCCCGGACTGGCGCAGGACGGGTCGGGATTCCCCGGTGATCATCGCCTCATCGAATTCGGCCGCACCATCGACGATGGTCCCGTCGGCCGGCACCCGGGCTCCTGCCCGCACCAGTGCAACATCCCCGACCACCAACTCGGCGACGGGCACGGTACGGGTGGTGTCCCCCTCCACCTTCTCCGCCTCATCCGGGAGGAGGGCAGCCAGTGCGTCCAGAGCAGAGGAGGCGGAGCCGAGGGCACGCATCTCCAGCCAGTGACCCAGCAGCATGATGGTCACCAGCAGCGCCAGCTCCCACCAGAAGTCCAGGTGGAACCCGCCGATTCCCAGGGTGGTGATCCAGGAGGCGACAAACGCCACGGTGATGGCCATGGCGATCAGCAGCATCATCCCCGGTTGGCGGGATTTCAGTTCTGTCCATCCACCCTTGAGGAAGGGGACGCCACCGTAGAAGAAGATGACGGTGCCCAGCACCGGGGCGATCCAGGTGGATCCGGGGAACACCGGAAGCTGGTAACCGAGCAGATCGGCGACCATGGGACTGAAGATGACGACGGGCACTGACAGCAGCAGCGACCACCAGAAGCGACTGCGGAACATCGCCACGCTGTGGCCGGCGTGCTCGCCGTGGCCGTGAACGTGGTGGTCATCGTGGTGACCTGTCTCATCCAGCGCGGAGTGGGGATGAGGATCCGGCATCGCCTGGCCGTGGGTGTCGGCGTTGGCGTGGTGGCCATCGGGATGTGCGGGGGTGCTCATGACGCTCCTTGTATTCGTCCTGGCCCGGGGGTGTGACTAGGGAACCCGGTCAGGAATCGGGGACGTTCAGCCGTGTTTCTATCCTCCACCCTATACCCCATTGGGGTATGATTCGGGCCGATGGCCAGTTCGGGTGCCCCGGCATGGTCCTGTCACGACCCGAGGAGATTGACGTGAAACGAGTAACGATCGTGCTCGCCGCCCTTGCCCTCACCCTGGCCGGGTGCTCGGCAACCGAGTCCGGCCCCACGGCCACCACGCCGGCCAGTCAGGAGCAGTTCCTGGACGCTCACGGCCTGGTAGCGGGGGAGGCGCGGGAGATCATTGACCACCTCGACCGGCAGCAGGTCGCCGAGCGTCCCACGGACCTGATCGCATCGGTGCGCCCCGACGAGCTGGTGCTCTCGGACGACAAGCAGGAAGTGATCCTCCAGCTGCCCGAGGGCCTGAGTTATGTGTCGATTGCCCCTTACGCCACCCAGACTCATGACTGCTTCTACCACAGCCTGACCACCTGCCTGGGCGAGCTCGGCAACGAGGACATCCAGGTCACCATCACCGATGAGGCGACCGGCCAGGTGCTGGTCGAGGAGGAGGCAACCACCTTCGACAACGGCTTCATCGGCTTCTGGCTGCCCGCCGACGCCACCGGCACAATCGAGGTCACCCATCAGGGACGCACCGGCACCACTGACTTTTCCACCACCGCCGACGGCGCCACCTGTATCACGGACCTGCGCCTGACCTGACTTCCATTTCCGCCGACATAAGGATCCGACATGAAACGCGTCATTGCCCTCACTGCCCTCACCCTGACCTCCGCCCTGGCACTGAGCGCCTGCGGGGAGGCAGACAACGCAGACACCACCGAAACCACGGTCACCACCGCGGCGACCTCCGCTGACGAAGGCCACGACGGGCATGACCATCCGGCCGACGGTGGCACACCGCCCGCGGGAATTGAACAGGCCGCGGACCCCACGTACCCGGCGGGCACCGAGGTCCTCCTCACTGCCGACCACATGCCCGGCATGGAAGGGGCCGAGGCCACGATCTCCGGCGCCTTCGACACCACGACCTACTCGGTCAGCTACACCCCCACCAACGGAGGCGCCCCAGTCACTGACCACCGCTGGGTGGTCCATGAGGAACTCCTCGACCCGGGTCAGGCTCCGCTGCCCGACGGAGCGGAGGTCGTCCTGGACGCCGAGCACATGTCCGGCATGAAGGGTGCCCAGGCCACCATCGACTACTCCACCGATGAGACGGTCTACATGGTTGACCTCA
>NZ_DUOE01000105.1 GCF_012838985.1 Corynebacterium sp.
CGAGATCCACCTGCCGGACCTGCAGCCGGGCTCCTCCATCATGCCGGGCAAGGTCAACCCGGTCCTGTGTGAGACCGCCACCCAGGTCTCCGCCCAGGTCATCGGCAACGACGCCGCCGTCGCCTTCTCCGGTTCCCAGGGCCAGTTCGAGCTCAACGTGTTCATCCCGGTCATGGCACGTAACGTCCTCGAGTCCTCCCGCCTGCTGGCCAACACCGCCCGCGTGTTCGCCGAGAACCTCGTCGACGGCATCGAGCCGAACGTCGAGCGCATGCGCACCCTGGCCGAGTCCTCCCCGTCCATCGTCACCCCGCTGAACTCGGCGATCGGTTACGAGAACGCCGCCAAGGTCGCCAAGACCGCTCTGGCTGAGGGCAAGACCATCCGCCAGACCGTCATCGACATGGGCTTCGTCGACGGTGAGAAGCTCACCGAGGAGGAGCTGGACAAGCGCCTCGACGTCCTCGCGATGGCCAACACCGACCGCGACTAGTCACCGCTGCTTTCCGACGCCCCGTCGGCACTCCCCGAGTGCCGGCGGGGCGTCCCGCGTTGTACGGGGTACATGGATCGGTTGATTTCTCCCCGCCGGGCTACACGATCCACGGGTATCCAACTTAAGGTGGAGAAGAACAGTTCCCCGACTCACCTCTGGACGTGATCTCCCCCGTGAAGACCCTCTACAACCTCGCCCTCACCTGGCTCATCCTCGGCCTGGTCTCGGGTGTGTTCTACCGCGAATGGACCAAGCTCGCCGAGTTCACCGGCGTCACCCAGCTGTCGACGCTGCACACCCACATGCTCGCCCTCGGCCTCATCATGCACCTCGTGCTGCTGGCCCTGGACCGGGGCTTCCGGATCAGCGGGCACAAGCTGTTCACGGCCTCGATCTGGGTGTACAACGCCGGCCTCACCGTGACGGTGCTCCTCATGCTGGTCCGCGGTCTGCTGCAGGTCGACGGCGGCGAACTGCCGATGCCGGACGCCGCGATCTCGGGCATGGCGGGCCTGGGCCACATCATCATGTCGATCGGACTGGGCATGCTGTTCAAGGTGCTGGGCGACCGCGTGAAGCAGGTCTCCGCCGCCGAGCGTCAGAACGCGCCGTCCTCCCCGGCCATGAGCTCCAGCAGGTAGGGCGTCGGGGTGATCTTGAGTTCACGCGCCTCCTGATTGAAGGAGGTCAGCGTGGTGATCTCCCCCTCGTGCCACAGATGCAGCAACGGGGAGACCGAATGCGACCCGTCGACCGCCACCTGCGCGGCGACGGGCGCCAGTCTTCCCAGCCCCTCGAGCAGGTCCTCCCCGGTGGTGACCTCCCGGACGAGGAGGATGTGACGGGTCGGCATGGCGAAGAGCACGCCGCGGGAGAGATCCAGGTCGGGGGCCCAGACGGGCAGGATCTCCGCGAGCAGGATCGGCGCGGACGCCATGTAGTAGCTGCCTGACTCGAAGGAACGGAAGCGGGCGCCGGGGTGGTCCTCGGAGCCGGGGTGGACCTGGGCGTGGACGTCGAGGTCGCGCAGTTCGGTCCACAGGTTGTTGCGCGCCGCCCGGATCAGGGTGTCCAGGTCGTCGTGCCGGCGCAGACGGTCCAGGGGCATGGTCTGGATGGAGCGCTCGGTGTCAAGGACGAGGGTGACCGCCGTGTCCTGTGTGAAGCCGTGGAGCGTGGCGGCGGAGATGATCTCCTCCTCCTCGGGCACGAGGTGGGTCGTGGGGGCGACCCGCAGGCGCAGGCCGGCGTAGAGGTCGGCGGTGCTGAGCGTCTCCGTGTGTTCCGGGTCGAGCACGGAGGAGACGAAGGCGCGGGCCATGGAGCGGGCCGCCTTGGGGTGCTGGGAGGCCGCGACGTCGCCGATGAGGTTCTCCAGGTTGACGGTGACCCGGCCGTGGCGGGGGTGTTCGATGACGGCGTGGCGGCCGTCGTAACGCACGGTGGCGCCCTTTTCAGCGAGGGTGCGGCGCAGTGCGGAGCGGAGTTCGCCCGCCTGCCCCCTGGTGAGTCCGGGGAAGTGCAGGTCAGGTCGGTTCCGGTCGCGCAGGCGACGGAGGCGGCGGAGAATCATTGCCTCTGAGAGTACCTGCATCCGTCGGCCGAAACTTTGCACTTGAGTGCAAACGTGCACCCGGTGTAACATTGCACCTTGTGAATGACACGACTCCCCTGCGTGAACGTAAACGACGGGCGACCCGTCGGCGGATCGAGGACGCGGCGACCGCGCTCGTCGAGAAGCACGGTTTCGACAACGTCACCGTCGAGGACATCTGCCGCGACGCGGAGATCTCCCGCCGCACCTTCTTCAACTACATGGAATCCAAGGACGAGGCCGTCCTCGGTGTCCCCCCGATGATGCTCTCCCCCGAGCGGCAGGAGGAGTTCGTCGCGACGCCCTCCGACAACCTCGTGAAATCCGCCCTCGAGCACATCGCCGCTTCCGTCGACGCCGCCGAGAGCGAGGACCTCGAGGCCGGCGCCGACGCCGGACACCTCGCCACCATCCGCGCCCGGAGGCACCGCATCGTCGCCGCCGAACCCGCGGTGGCGCTCATGTCCGTCAACCGCTTCCGGGAGCAGTCGATCATGGTGCACGGGCTCGTCGCGAAGCACCTCGTGGAGCACCCCGCCGACCGCCGCCTCCCCGACCAACCCCTCCCCGTGGAGGCCGCGATCATCTCGGGACTCATCCGCGAGACCGTGTGGATGCACATGCACCGCCTCACCCACTGCCCCGACGCCCCCACCGAACGGGCCCTCGGCCTGCCGGAGACCGGCGCCATCATCACCCAACTAGCAAAGGAGCTGCCGTGGTGACCACCGCCGAACAGGCACAACCCCAGACCCAGGCCCCCCGCGTCGGGCTCATCTTCGTCGCGCTGCTCACCACCATGCTCATGAGCTCCCTGGGGCAGATGATCTTCTCCACCGCCATGCCGACCATCGTCGGCGAACTCGGTGGCGTCAACCACATGAGCTGGCTCATCTCCGCCTTCATGGTCACCATGACCATCGCCATGCCCATCTTCGGCAAGGTCGGCGACATGGTGGGCCGCAAATGGCTCTACCTCTTCGGCATCGCCGTGTTCGTCATCGGCTCCACCATGGGCGGCTTCGCGCAGTCCATGGAGATGCTCATCCTCGCCCGCGCGATCCAGGGCTTCGGCGCCGGCGGCATGATGGTCACCTCGCAGGCCATCGTCGCCGAGATCGTCTCCGCCCGTGAACGCGGCAAGTTCATGGGCATCATGGGCGCCACCTTCGGACTGAGCTCCGTGCTCGGACCGGTGCTCGGCGGCTGGTTCACCGACGGCCCGGGCTGGCGCTGGGGCCTGTGGATCAACGTCCCCCTCGGCATCCTCGCCTTCACCATCTCCCTGCTCGTCCTGCGTCTCCGCCGTGGCCGCTCGACCGGCGGCTTCGACTGGCTGGGCACCCTGCTCCTGACCGTCACCACCGCCTCCCTGGTCCTGTTCACCACCTGGGGTGGCCTCCAGTACGAGTGGAACGACCCGGTCATCCTCAGCCTCATCGCCACCACGGTCATCGGCGCGGTCCTCTTCGTCCTGGTGGAGCTGCGGGCCGAGAACCCGCTCATCCCCATGGAACTGTTCCGCAACCGCAACATGGTGCTCACCACCGCCGCCGGCACCGTCATGGGCCTGGCCATGATCGGCGCGCTCGGCTACCTGCCGACGTACCTGCAGATGGTGCACACCCTGACCCCCACCAACGCCGGACTCATGATGATCCCGATGATGGTCGGCATGATCGGCACCTCGACGATCTCCGGCTTCTTCATCTCCCGGTACGGCAACTACAAGTGGTACCCCGTCGTCGGCATGGGCGTGATCAGCCTCGCGCTGTTCCTGCTCTCCCGCCTCACCGTGGAGACGACCCTGGTGCAGCTGGGCGGCCTGTTCTTCCTCTTCGGATTCGGACTCGGCCTGGTCATGCAGGTCCTGGTCCTCATCGTGCAGAACTCCTTCCCCATCGCCATGGTCGGCACCGCCACCGCGTCGAACAACTTCTTCCGCCAGATCGGCTCCTCCCTCGGCGCCTCCCTGGTCGGCTCGATGTTCATCCACAACCTGCAGTCGAACCTGGCGGAACGCCTCCCCGGCACCTTCGCGCAGATGGGACCGCAGGGCGCCGCCTACGCCGAGGCCTTCTCCGAGGGCGGCGGTGCAGCGAACTCCCTGACCCCCGCGGCCGTGGTGGACCTGCCCGGCCCGATCCGCGACGTCGTGCTGTCCAGCTACAACGACGGACTGACGCCGGTGTTCCTGCTCATGGTGCCGCTGACGCTCTTCGCCCTGCTGCTGCTCCTGCCCGTCCGCGAGGACAAGCTCAAGGAGACCATCGACTAACCCCCGCCCGACCGACACTCCTTCCGCTCACGCTCCTCCGAGGTGGCGGAGGCGGAACTGGAGATACTGGAGCCGGGGGCCATCGCCCTGGGACGACCCGCCCCCACCGGGGACCGGGTGCTCCGGTCACCCCGGCAGTTCTCCGCGGAGTGCCCCGGGCCGGTCCCCCTCGGGCTGCTGTTCCCCGCCGACTAGGAGAGGCCGACGCCCAGGCGGAACAACTCGCCGATGCGCTCGCCGTCACCGTCGAAGACCGTCATCACGGGGCCGTTGACCGTGGCGCTGCGGGCCGACGGGAACCACTCCCAACCGCAGTACATCTGGGTGGAGATCCACCGGTCGGTCTCGATGATGATGCTGTTGTCCCCCGACTCACGCCAGGTGGTGCCGAAGGTGTTGCATCCGTCGTCGCCGCCGAGGGTGCCGTCGGCATGGACCGTGATGCGCGGCTGCCGCGGCAGGGGCGAACCCCACTCCCCGACCGGACCGGACGGTGCCCCCGGGTTCAACACCGAGGACAGACCCCTCAGATCCGGCAGGGAGGAGGCGGTGGCCACTGGAGCCACGCCCCCGACGGCACCGAGCAGAGCCACGGCGAGGACAGAGGTGACAAGACGACGGGACATGGTGCCTCACTTTCCACGGGGGCTATATATCCCCGACAGTACGCCCCGACCCCCTCCGCGCCAGGGTCTTGACACCGCGTCGCGGCGCCGTTCTGCCGCCCCGTTTTCGGATCTGATGGCGCAGCCGGGAATGCCCTCTTTCGCCCTGACCGCCCGCCCTGCACCCCTCACGCAGAAACACTGACGCCACCCACCCGATGACCGGGTGGGTGGCGTCTGCACAGGAAGTCCGGGGCGACGTGACGACTCCTAGTGGCTGGTCTCCGCCACCTGGCGGGAGAGAGTGCCGATGACATTGCCTGACTCGTCGTGGAAGGTCATGGTGTCACCGTCGACCTTGCCCGACCGGGCCGCGGGGAACCACTCCCAGCCGCAGTAACGCATGGTGGAGATCCACCTGTCGGTCTCGATGATGATGGTGTCGGCCGACCGTACCTTCCAGGTGGTGCCGAAGGAGTTGCAGCCGTCGTCACCTCCGAGCCTGCCGTCTGCGTGGATGTGGATCAGAGGCAGCTTTCCTTCGCCAGTGCCCCACACCCCCACCGGGGAGGGCGTGGGCACCGGCTTCGGCGCAGGTTCCGGGGTGGGCAGTGGCACGGGCTGCGGGGCGCGCTCGGGACGCGGGGTCGGCACCCGCTCTTCCTCGGCTGCAACAGAGGAACCCAGCGGTCCCGGGGCGGCTGTGGCTGAGGGGACACAGGCGGCGGCCAGTGAGCAGGCGATGAGAAGGGAGACCGCTCGGAGACGGAGCATGGGAGGTGTCACTTTCTGCAGGAATCAGTGTCATGCACGAACCTACCGTATGCCGCGGGTCACTTCCCGGGGACACCGGGCGACGATTCACGGGGTCGCCGGCCCGCCTAGTTGTCGGTGGCCTCTCCGGGCTTCGGCAGCAGCTTCTCGTAGATGTCGGTGTCACGCCACTGGCCCGCGAGGTCGCCGTAGGTCATCTTGGCCAGGTGGCGGAAGGTGCCGACCTTCTCGAAGCCCCGGGACATGTGCAGGCGGGCGGAACCGGTGTTCTCCGGGAACACCCACGCGTGGATGCCCCACTTGTGCAGCTCCTGGCAGACCTCGATGAGCTTGTCCAGCAGGGCGCCGGCGACCCCGCGGCCGCGGGCGTCGGGGTGGATGTAGATGGAGTTCTCCACCACGCCGTGGAACACGGTGCGCGAGGAGATGGGGGCAGCCGCGACCCAGCCGAGGAGCTTGTCGGGGTTGTCGTTGTCGACGGCGACGAACACGGTCTCCATGATCTTGGCGTGCGTGAACTGCCCCCAGGTGGGGGCCTTCGTCTCGTAGGTCGCGTGGCCGGACTCTAACCCGGTCTCATAGATGGATCGGACCTGAGGGTAGTCCTCGGGACGGATGGGTCGGAGCGTGAACGTCGCATCTGCCATGCGGAGATTGTCCCCCACGTCCACGAGGGCCCGCAAACGGAACGTGTCCGCGGGCCCCGTGTCCGGCCCCGCCCCCGGAAGAGCTAACGGCCGTCCTCGAGCAGGTCGGTGACCAGTTCGGCGATGGCGGAGCGCTCGGAACGCTGCAGGGTGATGTGGGCGAAGAGCTCGTGGTCCTTGAGCTTCTCGATCACTGCCTGCACACCGTCATGGCGTCCCACCCGCAGGTTGTCGCGCTGGGCGACGTCGTGGGTGAGCACCACCCGGGAACCGCGGCCCAGGCGGGAGAGCACCGTGAGCAGGACGTTGCGTTCGAGCGACTGGGCCTCGTCGACGATGACGAAGGAGTCGTGGAGTGAGCGACCCCGAATGTGGGTGAGCGGCAGCACCTCGATGAGTTCGCGAGCCTGGATCTCCTCCATCACGTTGTCGGAGACGAGCCCGTCGAGGGTGTCGAACACCGCCTGCGCCCACGGGTTCATCTTGTCCGTCTCGGAGCCGGGCAGGTAGCCGAGGTTCTGTCCGCCGACGGCGTAGAGGGGTCGGAAGACGACGATGCGGCGATGCTCGTTGCGTTCGAGCACCGCCTCCAGCCCGGCGCACAGTGCCAGCGCGGACTTGCCGGTGCCGGCTCGGCCGCCGATGGAGATGATGCCCACGTGGTTGTCCAGCAGCAGGTCCAGCGCGATGCGCTGCTCTGCGGAGCGTCCCTGCAGGCCGAAGGCGTTCTGGTCGCCGCGGACGAGGCGGACGGCGCCGTCGGCGGTGAGCCGACCCAGCGCGGACTGGGTGGAGGTGGTCAGTGTGATGCCGCAGTGGACGGGCAGCTCGGCGACGAAGTCCCCGGCGTCGGTCGTGGCGGAGTCGTCGAGGGTGACCTCCCCCTCCCGGTAGAGCCGGTCGACGGTCTCGGCGTCGGTGTGGACCGTGGCCATGCCGGTGTAGCCGGTGAGCACGACGTCCTGGGCGTGGTACTCGTCGGCGTGGAGTCCGACGGCACCGGCCTTGACGCGCAGCGGCACGTCCTTGGTCACCAGCGTCGTGTCATGTCCTTCACGCTGCAGGTTGAGGGCGCAGGCGAGGATGCGGTGGTCGCCCTCGGTGCCGCGGAAGGCATCCGGCAGCTGCGACTGGTCCTGGTGGTTGAGTTCGACGCGCAGGGTGCCGCCGTCGACGTTGACCGGCACCGGCTGGTCGAGCCGTTCGTAGGTGGAGCGCAGATCCTCGAGCATGCGGAGCGCCTGGCGTGCGAACCAGCCCAGTTCGGGGTGGTGCCGCTTGGCCTCCAGCTCGGTGATCACCACCACGGGCAGGACGACCTCGTGCTCGGCGAACTTGCGCAGGGCCCACGGGTCAGACAGCAGCACCGAGGTGTCGATGACGTAGGTGCGGGTGATGACATCCCGGCGCGTGTCCAGCTCGTGCACGGGAATGTGGGTGGTGATCGGCTCGGTCATGGCAGGCTCCCCAGTGCCGTGGCTCCGGGTACCCGGTGCCGCAGCGTCTCCTGTCAGCAGTCCTGGTGGCGCCTCCCGCCGGGCTGGTACCAGCGCGACGGGCGCGGGCCGGGTGGTACTGGATGTCTCTCCCGGTTGCCCCGAATCTATCGCGCTGAGGTGGAAACTACATGGGTGTGAGATTAAATCTCGGTTACTTTTGCTGCTTATCGACGCCGCCGGGGCCGCTGCGGGCGCTGCGGGCGCTGTGCCTTCTTCGTCGTCTTCTTCGCCGCCGCGCGGCGTTCCTGCTTGGCCAGGGTCTTCTCCCGTGCGGTGCGCTTCGGCGCCGCCTGCCGGGAGGTGTTGGCGGTCCGCCCCCGGGTGATGCCGACGAAGTCCTGGATCGCCTCCGAGTCCTTCTCCCGCAGCCACACGAGGGCGATCTCCGTGCCGGGGACGTCCCCGGTGTAGCCGCGGTGCTCGATCTGCCGGCGCGAGAGCACCTTGATGAGGGGGCGCGGCCCGATGAGCACGCCGACGTTGGCGGCCACCACCTGCAGTCCGGCGCGCACCTCCTCGACGTCGACCTCCCCCGAGTCGGGCGTCGACCAGTTGATGATCTCCCCCTCGATGTCCTCGGGCGTGACCGTGTCCAGCAGGGTGAGCTCGTGGTCCTTCGGCACCGCGATGCCCGTGGCCTCCGGGTAGAGGACCACGACGTGGTGCTCCTCCGTGAGTCGTGCGTCGGGCAGGCGGACGAGGGCGAGGTCGGCGCGGTCGTCGAGAAGCTCTCCCAGGGGATCCGCCGAATCGGCGGTGACGAAGCGGTGTGGGGTGCGGTCACGGAAGCGGGCGAACCACTTGTCGGGTTCGGTGCCGGTGACGAAGCTCAGGCGCAGCATGGGGGTAATGCTACCGTTGGGGACGTGAATGAAGAGTCCGCACGTCAGCCGTCCGGCCGAGCGATGAAGCCGCAGACCGCGGCCAAGAAGCTCGGCATCTACCTGCCCGCCACGCCGGAGGAGTTCCAGGCCGGCGCGGTGACCCACGCCGAGCTCAAGCAGCTGGTGGAGAACCCGCCCGAGTGGCTCGCCGAACTGCGCCGCACGGGCCCGCACCCGCGTCCGGTCGTGGCCCAGAAGCTCGGCATCACCATCGCCGCCCTCAAGCGCAACGACATGGACAAGCCGCTGACCACCGCCGAGATCAAGTCGCTGCTGGAGAATCAGCCGGACTGGCTGCGTGCCGCCCGTACCGCACTGGCCGAGGGCCGCGCGGAGGCCGCCGCCCAGGACGCCCCCGAGGAGACGGAGGAGTAATCCTCCGCTTCTCGCCCCCTGACCAGCAGGTCAGGGGGCTTTTCTGTCACCAGGAGTACTCGGCGGTCTCGCCGTCGGAGAACTCCAGGCGAGCGCTGGCCGTCGGCTCGATCGTCAGGTGCACGGTGAGCGACTGGTCGCCGGAGTGCACGCGGTAGGAGATGGCCTCGTTGGCCGTCTCCAGCACCTCGACGCGGGCGTTGACGAGCCAGGCGTGGCGACGTCGGGAAGCAATGAGCCCCTGGTGGAGCTCAAACATCCACTGTCCCAGCGGCGCCAGCCCCTCCGGGGTGGCGGGCAGCGGCGGGCGGACCGGGTCATCCGCCGAGAAGCCCTCCCCCTTGACACCGGTGAAGGCCTGTTCATCGCCGTAGTAGATGCTCGGGATGCCGGGCAGGGTGAACAGCAGCACGGCGGCCAGGGCGGCACCCTCGGGGCCGACGACGCTGGCGATGCGGTCGACGTCGTGGTTGCCCACGAAGGTCTGCATCGGGGCCTGCGCGACGAACTCGTCGTGGCGGGTCAGGGCGTGCTCGAGCTCCCAGAAGTTGACGTCCTTGATGGAGGACCAGACGGCCTTCCACAGTTCGTACTGGGTGACGGTGTCCAGGTGGCCGTCGTGGACGAGCTCGAGGTAGTCGCCGTGGATGATCTCGCCGAGGAAGACAGCGTCCGGATGCTGTTCCCGCACCCGGTCGACGACCTGTGCCCAGAACCAGGCGGGCACGGAGTAGGCGACGTCGAGGCGCCAGCCGGCGATGCCGCGGTCGAGCCAGTGGTTCATGACGTCGACGACGAGTTCCGCGGTGCGGGGGTCCTCGTGGTCGAGCAGGGCGAGGTCGCCGTGGCCCTCCCAGGGTTCCGGTTCACCGTCGGGCAGGCGACGGATGGGGCCGTCGCCGGCGACCATCGGGTGGTGGATGCCGACGTGGTTGAAGACGCCGTCGAGAAGCACCTTGATGCCGCGCTCGTGGCAGGCGGCCATGAGGGCGTCGAAGTCGGTGTCATCGCCGAGGCGCGGGTCGATGCGGTAGTGGTCGAGCGTGTCGTAGCCGTGGGTGGTCGACGCGAAGATCGGGGCGAGCAGCAGGCCGTTCGCGCCGAGGTCGATGAGGTAGTCGAGCCACGGGATGAGGTCGGTGAGGCGGTGCCCCTCGTCCTCGGCCGTCCAGTCGCGGATGCGGGCACCGGTGGCGCCGAGGGGGTAGACGTGCCAGAAGATGGCGTGGTCGAGCACGGGAAACTCCTATTGAGTGGAAGTCAGTAACTACTATTGACCTTAACTCAACAACGGGTAGGGTTGTCAACCGTGAGCACCAGAAGACGACTGTCCACCGGAGAACGCCGCGCCGCCATCCTCGCCGCCGCGCGCGAACACTTCTCCACCACCCACTACCCCGACGCCTCCGTCCCCACCATCGCCGCCGCCTCCGGCAGCTCGCAGTCCCTGGTGTTCCACTACTTCGGCTCCAAGGCGGGCCTCTACGCCGCCCTCGTGGAGGACTCACTGCGTTCGCTTGTCGACGCCCCCCTCCCCCAGGCCGACTCCACCCGCGACCGGGTCTCCCTGCTGCTGCAGGGCTACCTCGATGCCCTCGCCGCCGACCACACCCTGGTCGCCGGCATCGGCGAACCCGAGGCCGCCGTCACCCACCGCCGGGTCGCCGCCTCCGCGCTGGTGGAGAAGCTGCGGGAGATCATCGGGGTCGGCGACTTCCCCCGCCACATCTGGGCGTTGTGGGGCTGGGTCGGCTTCCTCGAGGCCGCCGGCCGGCACTGGGTCGACGACGGCTGCCCTGCAGATCAGCGCTGGCCGCTCATCGAGGCGGCCCTCGGCGCGCTGGAGGGCGCACTCGGCGACTGGCGCGTGTAACCAAGTCATACCGGCAGAGGCTTCCCGACACCTGCCGGAACCACCCTCACGGCATGTTCCGGTTGCTCAGCGTGTCCGCAGCAGGGCGTTGACCTCCGCCGGACGCAGGGGTGTCTCCTCCTGCACGGCCGGCACCCTGTCACCGGACGGCCCGACCCAGCCGACCACCTCGGTCCACCCGTGCAGCGCAGAACCGGCCCACACGGGCAAGGTCAGCAGCTCCTCCACGGAGATGGGGCGACGGGCCGTGTCCGTGAGTGCCTCCCAGGTGGCCCACGCGGTCACCGACCGCAGCTGGCCCGGATGCTCCGGGAAGAACAGCTCCCCGTCCTCCCACCACGCCACCGCGCAGTTCGCCCCCTCCGGGACGAGCCGGTCGGGGGTCCACAACAGGGCGTCATGGGCACCGTACTCCTGCGCCCGCTCCCGCAGCTCCCCGAGAACCCCCAGGTCAGGCCCCTTGACCCGCGGTGCCCGGCGGGGATCCGGGGTCGGCGGGATCCACAGCACGGTCTCCGTGCGCAGGGGCGGGGCCGGGCGCAGCCGCAGGTACAGCACATCCCCGTGCTTCTCGACGCGCGGGAACCACAGCCCCTCACACGGCAGCGCACCCCGGACCGCATGCATGAACCCGGGGTGGCCGAAACGTTCCCCGTGCAGATGCCAGTGGCTGACGTGTCCGTCGCGCACCAGCCAGGAGTCCACCACGTCCGGGGCCGTGCCCGGTTCCGCGCACTCCACCAACGCTGAACCGTCCCAGCGGTACAGGGTCACTGCGGGAAATCCTGTCCCACCAGTCGCAGCAGGGGCGCGGACTTGGTGATCGTCTCCTCGTACTCCCCCACCGGGTCAGAGAGAGCGATGACGGCCCCACCCACGCCGTAGCTGATGCC
Source organism: Corynebacterium sp. (assembly GCF_012838985.1). GTDB lineage: Bacteria > Actinomycetota > Actinomycetes > Mycobacteriales > Mycobacteriaceae > Corynebacterium. Next base: position 11,919 of record NZ_DUOE01000105.1, read on the forward strand.
CGAGCCGTCGGAGACGATCGTGCGGATGACCATCGACAGGTCCATCGCCCCGTCGAGCGAGAAGTAGCCGATGCCACCGGAGTAGATGCCGCGCGAGCCCTGCTCGAGGCGGTCGATGATCTCCATGGTGCGGATCTTCGGGGCACCCGTCATGGAGCCGCCGGGGAACGTCGCCCGCACCGCGTCTACGGCGGTCTTCCCCGCGGCCAGGCGGCACGACACCGTGGAGACGAGCTGGTGGACGGTGGCGTAGGATTCGACGTCGAAAAGTGGTTCGGCGCGGACGGTCCCCGGTTCGGCGACGCGGGTGAGGTCGTTGCGCACGAGGTCGACGATCATGAGGTTCTCGGCGCGGTCCTTGGGGTTGACCGCCAGGTCGGAGCGCAGGCGGGCGTCCTCACGCGGGTCGGCGCTACGCGGGCGGGTGCCCTTGATGGGACGCGACTCCACGACACCGTCCTTGACCTGCAGGAACCTCTCCGGCGTCGAGGACAGCACGTCCACCCCGCCGATGCGCAGCAGCGACCCGAAGGGGGTCGGGTTCGCCGCGCGCAGCGCCCGGTACGCGGGCCACGTCTCCAGGGCGCCGTCGGCACGCAGTTCGTTGGTCAGGCACACCTCGTAGGTCTCGCCCTGGCGGATCTCCTCGAGGCAGGTGTCCACGAGGTCGAGGTACTCCCCGCGGGAGTGCCGCGCACTCAGCTTCCCGACGTCCCCGTGCTCCCCCGCCGCCACCACCTCCAGGCCGGCGAGCCGCTCGGCAGTGTCCGCGCACCACGCGCGCTGCGCACGGTCGTGCTCCGAACCGATGAGCGCGATGACGTGCGTGCGGCGCAGGGCGTGGTCGATGACGATCGCCCGGTCGGCGAAGATCATGCCCAGGTCCGGGTACGGCGAGGTCCGGGCGGACGAGCCCCCGCACTCCGCCTTGAGTTCGTAGCCGAGCCACCCGACCCAGCCCAGGCGGAAATCGAAGTCCACCTCACCGGCGTCGATGGTGTTGGCGGCCAGGTCCTCCGCGAGCTCGGGGAGCAGCGAACCCACCCGTCCCGTCCAGACGCGGGCCAGCGGCCCGGAGTCGTCGCCCAGGTAGGAGAAGCGGCCGGTGCCGTGGTCGGGTGTGGTCGAGTCGAGCCAGAAGGAGTTCTCCGACCCCGCGAACAGGGACCCGTACACCGCTTCACCGTCGGCCTCGTGATCCACGGTGACGGTGTGCAGCCGCCACCGTGAGCGGGAACGGCGGTTACGTTCTGCGGCCATCTCCAGGAAATTCGCCACCAGGGTGTGACCGTCGAAACCGCCGATCGACTCGGGGTGGAACTGCACGCCCCACTGCGGAAGGCGGCGGTGCTCCAGCGCCATGACCAGCCCGTCCTCGGTCCGGGCGGTGACCTGGAGAACATCGGGGACCTCGGTGACGAGGAGGGAGTGGTACCGGACGACGTCGATGAGCGGGGGCAGCGAGGCGAAGAGACCGGAACCGTCGTGCCGCACCGGGAACACCCGGCCGTGCACGGGTTCCGGCGCGAGGTCGACGACCCCGCCCCACGCATGGGCGAGCGCCTGATGGCCCAGGCAGACCCCCAGAATCGGGACACGCCCGTCGCGCAGGACATCGAGGCAGAAGCCGATGTCCTTCTCACGCTCCGGGCGGCCGGGCCCTGGGGAGATGATGACGGCGTCGTACGAGGCGACGCGGTCGACATCCCACCCGGGTTCGTGGTTGGTGATCACCTCAGGGGCGACACCGGTGACGTCCTCGACGTAGGCGACCAGATTCCAGGTGAAGGAATCGAGGTTGTCTATGACGAGGACACGCACGGGGAGGCGGGAAGACCTAGTTGATCTTCCACTCCTCCAGACCCTCGTACAGCGGGTACTGGTCGGTCAGCTTCGCGACGCGGGCACGCAGCGCCTCAACGTCGGCGTTCTTGCCGTTGACCAGGGCGGTACCGATGATGTCGGCGACCTCGGTGAAGGCGGCGGCGTCGAAACCACGGGTGGCCAGGGCCGGGGTACCGATGCGCAGGCCGGAGGTGACCATCGGCGGGCGCGGGTCGTTCGGGACGGCGTTGCGGTTGACGGTGATGCCGACCTCGTGGAGGAGGTCCTCGGCCTGCTGGCCGTCCATCTCGGAGTTGCGCAGGTCAGCCAGGACCAGGTGCACGTCGGTGCCACCGGTCAGGACGTCGACGCCGGCGGCCTTCGCGTCCGCGGCGGTGAGTCGCTCAGCCAGGATCTTGGCACCCTCAATGGTGCGGGCCTGACGGTCCTTGAACTCGTCGGTGCCGGCGACCTTGAGGGCCACGGCCTTGGCGGCGATGGCGTGCATCAGCGGGCCACCCTGCTGGCCCGGGAAGACCGCGGAGTTGAGCTTCTTGGCCCACTCCTGCTTCGCGACGATCAGGCCGGAACGCGGGCCACCCAGGGTCTTGTGGACGGTGGTGGAGACCACGTCGGAGTGCGGGACCGGGGACGGGTGCAGGTCAGCGGCGACGAGGCCGGCGAAGTGCGCCATGTCGGTCCACAGGTAGGCGCCGACCTCGTCGGCGATGGAGCGGAACGCCTCGAAGTCGAGGGTGCGCGGGTAGGCGGACCAGCCGGCGATGAGGACCTTCGGACGCTCGGCCAGGGCCTGCTCGCGGACACGGTCCATGTCGATGCGGTTGGTCTCGGAGTCGACCTCGTAGGCGACGACGTCGTAGAGCTTGCCGGAGAAGTTGAGCTTCATGCCGTGGGTCAGGTGACCACCGTGAGCCAGGGACAGACCCATGATCTTGTCACCGGCGTCAGCCAGCGCGTGCAGGACGGCGGCGTTGGCCTGGGCACCGGAGTGCGGCTGGACGTTGGCGAACTCGGCGCCGAACAGGGCCTTGGCACGGTCGCGTGCCAGGTCCTCGACGATGTCGGCGTTCTCGCAGCCACCGTAGTAACGGCGGCCCGGGTAGCCCTCGGCGTACTTGTTGGTGAAGACCGAACCCTGTGCCTGCAGAACGGCACGGGGGACGAAGTTCTCGGATGCGATCATCTCGAGGAAGTCACGCTGACGGGCGATCTCGCCGCCGATGGCGGCGTGGACCTCCGGGTCGAGGACGGACAGTTCCTGGTAACGGAGATCAGAAGACTCAGCGGTCATGGGCGTTACGGCCAGCCTTTCTAGGGGTACACGGCATTCGGTGGACAGCATACCGCCCACGAGGTGCCTCATACCCCCGAACCCCGGGTGAGTGAGACACAGGTGACAGGGCAAGTGACACAATGGGTTCCATGTCTCGGCCCAAGGACACCACCCCCTACGTGGATTTCGACCGCTCTTCCTGGCGCGCCCTGCGTAAATCGATGCCCCAGGTCCTCACGGAGGAGGAGGTCGAGCAGCTCCGCGGAATCGGCGAATCGATCGACCTCGTGGAGGTCGCCGAGGTCTATCTCCCCCTCTCCCGTCTCATCCACCTGCAGGTCTCCGCGCGGCAGAAACTCATCGCCGCGACAGAGACCTTCCTGGGTGCCTCGTCGGGGCACGTGCCCTTCGTCATCGGCGTCGCCGGCTCCGTGGCCGTGGGCAAGTCCACCACGGCCCGTCTGCTGCAGGTGCTGCTCCAGCGCTGGGACTCCCACCCCCGCGTGGACCTGGTCACCACCGACGGTTTCCTCTACCCCGCCGCCGAGCTCCACGCGCGCGGGCTGATGGGGCGGAAGGGTTTCCCGGAGTCCTACGACCAGCGGGCGCTGCTGCGCTTCGTCACCGACGTGAAGTCGGGCCGCCCCTCCGTCGACGCGCCCGTCTACTCCCACAAGCTCTACGACCGGGTCCCCGACGAGGTGCTCACGGTCACGCAGCCGGACATCCTCATCGTCGAGGGACTCAACGTGCTGCAGACCGGCCCGACGCTCATGGTCTCTGACCTGTTCGACTTCTCCGTGTACGTCGATGCGCGCACCGAGGACATCGAGAAGTGGTACATCGACCGCTTCCTCGAGCTGCGTTCCACCGCGTTCCGGGAGCCCGGCGCGCACTTCCGCCACTACGCCGACTACGGCGACGCGAAGGCACGGGCCGAGGCCCGGGAGATCTGGCAGTCGATCAACCTGCCCAACCTGGTGGAGAACATCCTGCCCACGCGCGTGCGGGCCTCCCTGGTGCTGCGCAAGGGCGCGGACCACCTGGTCGAGCGTGTCCGGATGCGCAAGATCTAGGCCTGCTCCCCCACCCAGGCCACCACGGCGTCCAGCTCCTGCAGGTCGACGAGGTCGGTGTCGCGGTCGTGGGAGTCGATCATCGCCCGGTCGTTGGGGCTACGGTCAGCCTCCCTCTTGGCCCGGAGGGCCTTGATGATGCCCCACATGATCATCCGGTGCTTCCGCGACATCGTCGAGTAGCTCAGGCGGCCGGGCAGGTAGAACCGTGCGACCCCCGCGGGCACCATGCCCTTGAGCTGGTCCTTGGCACGGGCGACGTCGAGAAGCGTCATGCCCACCGCGCACACCGCGACGGGGCGTTCCCCGAGGTCCCGCTTCGCGACGAACGACGCCGCCGGCACCATCGGCCCGTGCACGTAGGACAGGACGATGAGGGGGCCGGAGGATGCGGGGAGGGACGCGGCGTCGGCGAGCGGCGTGGCGGTGACGCCGAGACGCTCGGCGAGGGCGTGCGCGTACTGCGCGGTGGAGCCGTAGTCGGATTCGTACAGGACGGTGGCTGGGGCGGGCATGGGGAGGATCCTACTTTCCGAAGCGGCGGCTGCGCTGGGAGTAGTCGCGCAGCGCACGGAGGAAATCGACGCGGCGGAAGGCCGGCCAGTACGTGTCCGTGAACCAGATCTCGGAGTACGCGGCCTGCCACAGCAGGAAACCGGACAGCCGCTGCTCCCCCGAGGTGCGGATGACCAGGTCCGGGTCCGGCTGCCCCGAGGTGTAGAGGTGGCGGGACAGCGACTCGACGGTCACCTTCGCCGACATCTCCGCCGCCGGGGTGCCTGCCGCCGATTCCTCGTCGATGAGGTCCCGCACCGCGTCGACGATCTCCTGCCGCCCGCCGTAGCCGACGGCGATGTTGACGGTGATGCCCTCGTTGCCGCAGGTCCGCTCCGCCGCCGCCCGCCACCGCCCGGCGACCTCCGGCGGCAGCAGGTCCAGGTGTCCGACCAGCCGCACGCAGCACGTGTGGTCGCCGCCGGAGAGCTCCTCGACGACATCACCGATGATGTCGAAGAGCAGCTGCAGCTCACGCGCCTCCCGCCCCAGGTTCTCCGTGGACAGCAGGTACACGGTGACGACCTCGACCTCGGTCTCCTCGCACCACCGGACGACCTCGCCGATCTTCCGCGCGCCCGCCCGGTGCCCGTGGCTGATGTCGGCATGCCCCGCCTCACGGGCCCAGCGGCGGTTGCCGTCGGCCATGATCGCGATGTGCTTGGGCTGCCGCGCGCCCCTGAGCTCGCGGACGAGCCGGGCCTCGTAGAGCGGATAGAGCAGGCGGGACAGTTTCACGGCTCTCAGTCTAGTGCCTGGCCCGCGCGTCGGGTCCGCACGGCGGCTGCCAGTTCGCTGAGCAGATCCGCGGTGGTGCCGATGTCCATGCAGGCGTCGGTCACCGACTGCCCGTAGACGAGTCCCTCACCGCCGTTGCTGCACAGCTTCGCCGGGTCCAGGTCCTGGGCGCCGGCCACGAGGAAGGACTCCATCATCACGCCGGCGATGGCGTGGTTGCCGTCGGCGATCTGCTTCGCGACGTCCCGCGCCACCTCCGCCTGCCGGACATGGTCCTTGCCGGAGTTGGCGTGCGACACGTCGATCATGAGACGCGGGGTGTCGGTGCGCTCCGAGAGCTTCCCGACGATCTCCTTCACCGACTCCACGTCCGCGTTCGGGCCGGACGTGCCGCCCCGCAGGATGACGTGGCAGTTCTCGTTGCCGGCGGTCTCCACGACGGCGGGACGACCGCCGTCAGAGGTGCCGAAGAAGAAGTGCGGCTGCGAGGCCGCCGACACCGCGTCCATGGCGACCTGCAGGTTGCCGTCGGTGCCGTTCTTGAAGCCGATGGGCATGCTCATCCCCGACGCCAGCTGGCGGTGGACCTGGGACTCCGTCGTGCGGGCCCCGATGGCTCCCCAGGCGACGAGGTCGGCCCAGTACTGCGGGGAGTTCGGCTCGAGGAACTCCGCGGCCGTCGGCAGGTCGAGGTTGACCACCTCACGCAGCACCTCACGCGCCAGCTGGAGGCCGTGGTCGATGTCGTAGGAACCGTCGAGGTGCGGGTCGTTGATGAGCCCCTTCCATCCGACCGTCGTACGCGGCTTCTCGAAGTACACGCGCATGACGACCTTCAGGTCCTCCGACAGGGCGGCGGCCATCGGCGCCAGTCGACGGGCGTAATCGATCGCGGCCTCCGGATCGTGGATGGAACACGGGCCGACGACCACGACGAGGCGGTCGTCCTCGCCGCGGAAGACGTCGGCGATCTCCTGCCTGTCCCTCTCCACCCTCTGCTCCTGTTCGGGTGTCAACGGCGCGCGTGCCTGCACCTCCTCCGGGCTGGGCAGATCGTGGAAGGCGACGACGCGACGGTTGGAGGTGGACGGGTAACGGACTGCGGTGGTCATCAGGGGGCCTTTCATGGGGTGGGAAACGAAAAAGCAGCCCCTCGACCCGATTTCTCGGGGAGGCGCTGCTTGGGCTCCGGGGTGTTCGTCGTCTGGTGCCTTCAACGGGCACGCGGAACGGCGAGGCGTTCGTGACTGCTACTGCAGACCCGGAGCCCCACCAAAATAAAATCGCTGGACGAACATGCCACGCAGTGTAGCACAGTTGTTTCGGGCCTAGAACCAGCTCTTCTTGCGGCGGTCCAGCAGTCCCGCCTCATCCATCGCCTTGTCGACGGCCTCCTGGTCGAAGGGGTCCAGTCCGTGGGCTTCCGCGAAGGCACGGCGCCGGTTGTAGCGGCTGAAGCGGCGGTGGAAGGCCCAGCCGATGTAGAGCACGGCGACGGCGAGCAGCACCAGCAGCGTCATGCCGATGGGCGACGCCTTGCCGAACTCCGGTCCGAGCGGGCCACCCTGCTGCTGCTGGGCGAGGATCATGAGGTCTGTGAGAGCAAACATGGGTTCTTCCATCTCTTCCTACTTGGCTTCCAGCTTATAGAGCTTCTCCGCCGTGATGCCCGCGAAGAGGTCGTCCTCCGGCAGCGACGTGGCCACCCGGGTCTTGGCCAGCTCGAACTCCTCGGTCGGCCACAGCTTCTTCTGCACCTCCGCCGGTGTCGCCAGGAAGGCGCCCGCCGGGTCGATCTGCGTGGCGTGGGCCCGCAGCGCCGCCTCCCGCTGCGGGAAGTAGTCGCCGCACTCCACCTGGGTGGTCACGCGCGCCATGATGTCGGCCGGGTTGCGCTTCCACCGCTCCAGCATCGGGCCGTAGGGGCTGGTACGACCCTCTGCGAGCAGGAGATCATGGAACATCTTCATGCGCTGGTGGACGAAGCCGTGCGTGTAGTACAGCTTCAGCGGGGTCCACGGCTCACCGAGCTCCGGCGCGTAGTCCGGGTCGCCGGCCTTCTCCCACGCGATCATCGAGGCCTCGTGGACCTTGAGGTGGTCCGGGTGCGGGTAACCGCCGTTCTCGTCGTAGGTGACGATGACATGCGGACGGAACTCGCGGATGATCTCCACGAACTCCCGCGCCACCTCCTCACCGGGCACCAGCGCGAAGCAACCCTCGGGCAGCGGCGGCAACGGATCGCCCTGCGGCAGCCCGGAGTCGACGTGCCCGAGCCAGACGTGCTCGACGCCGAGGGCCGCGGCGGCGGCCGCCATCTCCTCCCGGCGGACGTCGACGATGTTCTCCAGCACACCCGGCTTGTCCATCGCCGGATTGAGGATGTCACCGCGTTCGCCGCCCGTGCAGGTGAGCACCATGACACGGTTGCCCTCGGCCACGTACCGGGCCGTCGTCGCGGCACCCTTCGATGCCTCATCATCGGGATGTGCGTGGATGGCCAGCAGCCGGAATCCGCTCAACGTGTGTCGCGTCCTTATCTGGGGATCTAGAGTTGTCAACCCGTTTCATCCTAGTGGCCCTTCTCCCCCGATGGGAAAAGCAGGGCTCCCCGACACCATCCGATAGTATGAGGCGGTCACCCCACCATCCAGCGCAGAGGAAGATCGATGAGCACTCCCGCCGCCAACCCCACCGCCGAGCGCTACGGGTCGGACCGTTCCCCCGGGACGGGCAGCAACTTCAGCGGCAAGATGATCGCCATCGTCACCGTGGTCCTCATGGCCGGCCTGGCCGTCGCCATCGCCCGCTACATGGCCGCCGACGCCCAGTCCGGCGACGTGCGCATCGAGATGGTCTCCCACGAGCGCACCGCCGACGACAACATGCGCCTCTGGGTCGACGTCACCCGCAAGGACCCCGACGTCCTCTCCTACTGCATCGTCACCGCACTGAACTACGAGATGGCCGAGGTCGGGCGCCGCGAGATCCTCGTGGAGCCGGGCGGCGACGCCCTCCAGCGCTTCCAGGTGGACATCCCCTCCCGCGACCTGCCCGTCTCCGGCAGCGTCTACGGCTGCTCCACCTCCGTCCCGCCGTACCTCACCAGCGGACCGGCCGACGTCGCCGAGTGATCCCCGCACCCGCCGGTGTGTTAAAATCCCTGACAATTGTTCACACCGGTGGGTGACGCGCGTGTAGGGGGCTTCAACGGCTCCCCGCCGGAGGTAGTTCCCACCGGCCCGAGGGATAGGGAAGGCAGGGACTCTACGTAGCTATGGCTGACAACCACAAGCAGTACATCACCCCGGAAATGAAGGCGAAGCTCGAGGCCGAGCTGCAGGCACTGATCGACCACCGCCCGGTCGTCGCCGCCGAGATCAACGAGCGCCGCGAGGAGGGTGACCTCAAGGAGAACGCCGGCTACGACGCCGCCCGCGAGATGCAGGACCAGGAGGAGGCCCGCATCAAGCAGATCTCCGAGCTGCTGGCCAACTCCACCACCGAGCGTGAGGGTGTCGTCGAGGGCGTCGCCCTCGTCGGTTCCGTCGTCCACGTCTACTACAACGGCGACGAGAACGAGAAGGAGACCTTCCTCATCGGTACCCGCGCCGCTGCCACGGGCAACGAGCACCTGGAGACCTACTCCGAGCACTCCCCGCTGGGCGCCGCCCTGCTGGGTGCCCGCGAGGGGGAGACCCGCGAGTACACCGCCCCGAACGGGGCCACCATCTCGGTGACTCTGGAGTCGGCGAAGCCCTACGACTCCCAACTTGCCGCAACTCCGCGCGCGGCCAAGTAATCTCGTATCCGAATAAGTGACTACAGGGAGGATCCCCACCATGAACCGTATCTTCGCCCGTAAGGGTGCCGCTGTCGTCGGCGCTGCCGCTCTCGCCCTGGCCCTGGCCGCCTGCTCCCCGCCGAACGAGCAGCCCTCCGACGTCAAGGTCGACACCGCCACCGAGTTCCAGGCCCCGGCCGCCGAGACCGGTACCGCCACCTCCACCGTCGCCACGACCGCCACCACCGCCACCGAGACGGCCACCGAGACCGCCACTGAGGTCGAGGTCGTCGAGGAGGACGTCGTCGTGGTCGAGGAAGCCCCGGTCCAGAACTAGCACCGACCGTGACCTTCCCCCGTCACACCCGGGCCCTGAGCATCCTCGGCCTGGGTGTTCTCATTTCCGCCTGCTCCCCGCCGAACGAGCAGCCCTCCGACCTCAAGGTCGACACCGCCACCGAGTTCGTGGCGGCCCCGTCACGCGCCACCAGCTCCACCAGCACTCCGGTCGATCCGGCGTCCCTGCCGGGTGTCATCGAGTGCGTCGGCAGCCCGGAGCTGCGCCCCGGCAGCCTGGCCCTGACCTGCGCCGACGCGAACGACCGGCTCATCGACATCACCTGGGACGAGTGGACCGCCACCTCGGCCTCCGGCACCGCCACCCGCGAGACCAACGACTGTGACCCGGACTGTGCCCGGGGCACCTTCGGGAAGACCCGCGGCGTCGAGGTGGAGCTCTCGGAGCCGGTGCGCAGTCCGCAGGGCCTCGTGTTCACGAGGCTCGTCGTCGACGGTGACGTCATCGTCCTCTAGAGGAGACACCGACCGTGAATCTGCCCGATCAGATCCCCCTGGTCACCCGGGAGGTGCTCAGCGACGGCGCCACCGTCGGTGTCACCCTCTCACGCACCTACGACGCCTCCGACGCCGACCTGTGGGAGGCTCTCACCGACCCCTCCCGGCTGGAGCACTGGTTCGAACCCGTCTCCGGTGACCTGCGCGTCGGCGGCACGGTCCGCTGCGAGGGCGGCGTCACCGCGGAGATCCTCGCCTGCACGCCTGAGCAGCTGCTGCGTCTGGCGTGGGACGACGGCACCCCCGGCACGCTGGAGGCCGTCCTCTCCCCCGCCGAGCGGGGCACCCGTCTCACGCTGACCCACACCGTGCCCCGCGACGAGCACTGGGACACCTACGGTCCGGCCGTCGTCGGCATCGGCTGGGACAGTTCACTGGCCGCGTTAGCCCTCCACCTCGCGATGGACACCGAGGCCGTCGAGGGGGAGGAGGAGACCTTCATCCGGAGGTTGGCGGTGGAGTGGTCGGGTGCCGACGGGCAGCAGGCGCACCGCACCGTCGAGCTGTACCTCGGAGAATGAGAAATGCCCCGCACCAGGCGGGGCATTTTTCGTCTCTGCGGCTAGTTCGAGCGGAAGTAGCTGAGCAGACGCAGGATCTCGGTGTAGAGCCAGACCAGGGTGACGGCCAGGCCGAGGGCGACGCCCCAGGCCATCTTGGACGGTGCGCCGGCGCGGATCATCTTGTCGGCGGCGTCGAAGTCGGAGAGGAAGCTCATGGCTGCCAGGCCGATGCAGACCAGGGAGAAGATGATGGCGAGGGTACCGCCGTCACGCAGCGGGTTCGCGCCGGTGAAGACGGCCAGCAGCAGGTTGCCCAGCGCCAGGACGAGGACGCCGACGAGGGCTCCGGTCATGATGCGGTTGAACTTCGGGGTGACCTTGACGGCACCGGTCTTGTAGACGAAGAGCATGCCCAGGAACACGCCCAGGGTGCCCATGACGGCCTGCCCGATGAGGACACCGGCGTCCGCGGCGGACTCGCCGAAGGTGACGCCGGAGAAGAGCAGGGAGATACCGCCGACGAAAAGACCCTCGAAGGCGGCGTAGATGAGGGTGACCGCGGCGGAGCCGTACTTCTTGCCGAAGGTGGCCACCAGCACGGTGATGAGACCACCGATGGCACCGACGGCGGTGAGGATGAGCGCCAGGCCCGGGTTGACCAGGCCGAGACCGAAGTTCAGGACGGCGAGGACCACGATGACCGCGAGGGTCATGCCGGTCTTGGCGACGACGTCGTCGACCGTCATCGGACGGTCCCCCGTCGTCGTCTGGCCGTAACCGGAGTACGGGTCCTGGTAACCCTGCGGTGCACCCGAGGGGTAGGCACCACGCTGGATGCCGCCCTTGGCGGTGGTGAGTGAGTTCATGACAGGGTTGCTGCTTCGCACGATGAAACCCCGAACCTTTCTGATCGTGTTGTGTTCTACCCCGTACAACGTAACAAAGGTTCTTTTAGTTCCCCCGATGAGCAAGCGGAAATCACCCGACGGTGACCACCACCTTGCCCGTCGCGTGCCCGCCCTCGACGAGGGCGACGGCCTCCGCCGCCCGTTCCAGGGGGAACTCCTCCCCCACGATCACCCGGGCGTGACGCGCCACCTCGGCGAAGACCTCACGGGTGCGGCGTCGGGGGACGGCACCGCCCCCGAGCTTCTCGACGAGCGCCTTGTCCGCCACCGACACCAGCCGTCCACCCAGGTCGGCCGCCGCCTGCAGCGTCTCCCCGCCGACGAGGTCGAAGACTGCGTCCGGGCGGGTGTCCGGGAGCTGCCCCTTCGGCAGGTGACGGGCGCCGAGTGACTCCACGAGCTCCCTCTTGCCCTCCGAGGCGACGCCCGTGACCCGGATCCCGCGGGCCACCGCCAGCGTGGTGATCGCCGTCCCCACCCCGCCCCCGGCGCCGAGGACGAGCAGTTCCGCCCCCTCCGGGAGGTCGAGCATGTCGAGGGCGTCCTGCGCCGTGCCCCATGCCACGGGGAGGCAGGCGGCGTGGCGGACGTCCATGCCGGCGGGGACGGGGGTGACGGAGGCGGCGTCGAGAAGCGCCTGCTCCCCGAAGGTGCCGTGGCCGGAGGCGGCGGCCCCGAACACCAGCTCCCCGGTGCCGACCACCCGCCCGGCAGCCTCCCGGCCGAAAGCCATGGGGAAGGTCACCTCCCAGCCGTTGGTGCCCTCCCGGGTGTTGAGGTCACCGGGGTTGACCGACGTCGCGAGCACGTCGATGAGGACCTGGCCGGGGCCGGGGGTGGGGGCGGGGACGTCGAGAAGCTCGAGGACCTCGGGCCCTCCGTGGGAACGGAAACCGAAGATACGCATGCCGCCCATTGTGCCTATGCTGGCGGGCATGATCACCGACGTTGACCGTGACTGGCTGGCCAGGGCCGTTGACCTGGCACGACAGGCGCTCGAGGCGGGTGACGAGCCCTACGGCTCCGTCCTCGTCGGCGCTGACGGGACCGAACTTTTCGCCGACCACAACCGCATCTCCGGCGGGGACTCCACCCGCCACCCCGAATTCGCCATCGCCCGCTGGGCCGCCGAGAACCTCACCCCGGAGGGCCGCGCGCAGGCCGTCGTGTACACCTCCGGTGAGCACTGCGCGATGTGCTCCGCCGCCCACGGCTGGGTGGGCCTGGGCAGGATCGTCTACGCCGCCTCCTCCCGCCAGATCGGGCAGTGGCGTGCGGAGCTCGGACACCCCGCCTCCCCCGTCACCGCCATCCCGATCCAGGACGTCGTGCCCGACATCCGGGTGGACGGGCCGGACGAGGAACAGGGCGCGCGGGTCAGGGCGCTCGTCGAGCAGATGTAGTGCCCCCACTGGGGTTCGAACCCAGACTGTGCCGATTTTAAGTCGGCTGCCTCTGCCGGTTGGGCTATGGGGGCGGGAGGAAACACATTTTAGGACACACCTCTGCCCCGCCGCTGCAGCAGGTGCCACAGGACGGGCAGCTGCCCGAGGGCGAACACCCCCGGGATGAGGGCCAGCGACTCCGGGGCGCCGAGGAACGCGAAGACCAGGAAACACAGCGCCAGCCCGACCCCGCTCACCGTGTGGCCGATGAGCATCGGCTGCGGCCCGACCTTCCCCAGCAGCGCCACCCCGACCGCCACCGCCCAGCACACGATCCCCGCGTGACCGGCCAGGAAATACGGCAGGTCCAGGGCGGCGAGGGTGCGCGGCAGCGTGCCCACCAGCCAGGCGACCACCAGCGCCCCGAGGACCGCACTGCCCCAGGAGGCGCGGAGGAACAGGCGGAGAGCCACCGGAATCAGGCGCGGAGCCGGTCCCTCAGAGACGCGACGATGCCGTCGAGGATGTCCTTCTCGCTGATGACGAAGCTGTCCGCCCGGGTCTCCTTCGCGATCATGTCCATGACCCCGTCGACGACGGCACTGCCGCCGCCGAGGACGTCCGCACGGCCCGGATGCACGACCGGGTTGAGGGCGCGGGTCTCGGCCGACTGACGGCGGATCTCGGCGGTGAGGACGCGCAGCGCGGAGAAGCGCAGCACCGAGCCGTGGATCTCACGCGGGTCGTAGGTCTCCAGGCCCTGCGCCAACGCCGAGAGGGTGGTGAAGGTGCCGGCCACGCCGACGAAGGTCTTCGCCTCCCGGATGGGCACGATCTTGACGACGTCCTCCATCCGCTCCTCCACGTACTCCATGGCGATCTCGGTCTCGGTCTCCGTGGGCGGGTCGGAGCGCATGATGCGCTCGGTGACTCGGACACAGCCCATCTGGGTCGAGTGCGTGCCCAGGATCTCGCCGTCGGCGGTGCCGACGATGAACTCCGTGGAGCCGCCACCCAGGTCGATGACGCAGAACGGCTCATCGGAGGGGTCGAGGTCGGTGATCGCGCCACGGAAGGATAACGCCGCCTCCTCCTCCCCGGAGATGACCTCCGCGCGGGCGCCCGGGGTGATGCGGCCGAGGAGTTCACCGGTCATGCGGAAGAAGTCCTCCCGGTTGGAGGCGTCGCGCGTCGCCGAGGTGGCGACCATGCGGACGGCCTTGACCTGCTCGAACTCCATGATCCCGACGAAGCGCTCCAGCGCCTCCCGGGTGCGCGCGAGGGCCTCCGGGTCGAGCTGGCCGGTGGCGTCGACTCCCTGGCCGAGGCGGACGATCTCCATCGTGCGGGTGACCTCGCGGGTGGTGTCGCCCACGACGTCACAGATGAGGAGCCGGATCGAGTTGGTGCCGCAGTCCACGGCCGCGACGCGGGTCACTTCGCGGCCTCCTGGTAGAGGTCGTCGAACTGGTGGGCGTCGAAGCCCAGCTCCTCGCACGTCGGCCAGTCCGCGGGGATGGCGGTGCCACGCAGGCCACCACGGTCGGCGGCGAGGGCGACGGCCTCGGTGCCGAAACGCAGACGCTCCGGCCCCTCGGCCAGTGCGTAGGCGATGAGCACGTGGAGGCACTTCACCCGCTCGGGCATGCCGCCGCCGGAGAAGTCGGTGCCCAGGTCCTCGATGGCGTTGCGCTCGGCGAGGTAGTGCTCGTGGGCGGCCCGGTAGTCGGCCTGCAGGCTTTCGTCGGTGGCGAGCCGCTCCTCCATCCACTTCATGACGTGCGCGACCTCGAGGCGGGAGGCCTCGCCGGTCAGGCGCGGGTCGGTGAGGTAGTACAGGGTGGGGAACGGGGTTCCGTCGGGAAGCCTCGGCGCGGTCTTCACCACACCCGGAGCGCCGTCCGGGCTGCGGTAGGAGATCGCGAGGACACCTCGGGGCTCACGCCCGAGCTGCTTCTCGACGGCCGCCAGATCTGCATCGTTGACAGTCATGGCGATCATTCTTCCATGAGCACACCGCCGGGGTCGTCTGCGGGCGGTGTTGCGATGGACGCCCACAGGATTTCGTACCACGTCCAGTCCGCCGTCAGATCCTCCGCGGAGGTGGTCACGGTGGGGTCGACCTCCATGTTCGGGTCGATGACACGGAAGGCGACCTCCCCCGGTTCGATGAGTCCGAGGCGGCGGCGGGCCTCCTCCCGGATCCACGCCTCGTCGCCGTAGCGGTCGATCTCCTCGATGAGGCGTTCCTTCTCCTGCTGCTTCGCCGCAATCGACTCGTTGAGACGGTTGATCTCCGAGCGGCCCTGGAAGTAGTTGTTCGCCGGCGCCCAGATGGTGACGATCACGATGATCGCCACCGCCGCCAGCACACCGAACTCAGCGGTGTTGAAACGCATCCGCGGGCGGCGTGACGGCTTCGGCCGGGCGTCCCGGGCACGGGAGACCACCGGCACGGTGTGCCGGGAACGGGGGGAAGGTTCGGTCGCCATAGAACCCCGAGTTTAACTCACTCCCCCGCCCCGGCGAGGATGGCGTCGCGGGCCTCCACGAATGCGTCGACCGAGCCCCACACCGACGCCGACACCCGGCCGTCGAGCCGCTGCAGCACCTGCCGGGCCTCCTCCCACTGCCCCGCCCGGTGGAAGCACCGGAGGAAGAGGTTGAGCACCTCGCTCTCCTGCCGCAGATCAGGGGCCGGCCCGGTGCTGAACCTCCGCCAGGCCGGCACCAGGTACTCCTCAGCGACGCCGCCACGCATGACGATGTACGGCACCACCCCATGCCCCAGGTGCCCCGGTGGGGCATGCGCCGCGACGTCGGCCGCCAGTTCCTCCTGCTTCACGACGTCCACCCGGTCCACCAACAACCGCAACCCCACCGGGTGGTACGGGTCGAGGTCCCGCCACTCCTGCGCCCCGGCGGCGGCCTGCTGCGCGACGAGGAGCGGCACGATGTCCCGCCCCGCCTCCAGCGCCAGGATCAGAGCCCGCTCCCGGTGCCCGGCCCCCAGGTGCACCGCCGCGAGGACCACCCTCTCCAGGGCGTCCTCCGGCTCGAGGAGGCGCCGCTCCCAGAGCTCGAAGAGATGCCCGTCGGAGAACAGGGCACCGAAGTCGGAGAGGAAGTGGATCCGCGAGGTGGCGTCGAGACGCCCGTACACCGCCCGCAGGGTGTCCAGGTCCACGCCCGCCGCGATCCGGCCCAGCTCCCCGCCGGTCCACGTCCGCACGAAATCAGGCTCCAGCCGGGGCTGTGCCCGTCGTCTGCCGAAGAACGCCATGGCCGAACTCACCTCCGGATACGGGGACGCCCCCGGGCACCGGGGTGCACGGGGGCGTCGGGAAGCGCTGTCAGTTACTTCTGGAAGCGCGGGAACGCGGAACGGCCGGCGTAGACCGCGGCGTCGCCGAGCTCCTGCTCGATGCGCAGCAGCTGGTTGTACTTGGCGACACGCTCCGAACGGGCCGGGGCACCGGTCTTGATCTGGCCGCAGTTCAGGCCGACAGCCAGGTCAGCGATGGTGGTGTCCTCGGTCTCACCGGAACGGTGCGACATCATCGAGGTGTAGCCGGCGCGGTGAGCCATCTCGACGGCGTCGAAGGTCTCGGTGAGGGTACCGATCTGGTTGACCTTGACCAGGATGGAGTTGGCGGCCTTCTTCTCGATGCCCTCCTTCAGGCGGGCCGGGTTGGTGACGAAGAAGTCATCGCCGACCAGCTGCACCTTGTCGCCGATGGCCTCGGTCAGGGCGACGTAGCCGTCCCAGTCGTCCTCCTGCAGCGGATCCTCGATGGAGACGATCGGGTACTCGTCGACGAGCTCCTCGTAGACCTTGGACATCTCCTCGGCGGAGAGCTCCTTGCCCTCGAAGTGGTACTTGCCGTCCTTGAAGAACTCGGAGGACGCGACGTCCAGGGCCAGAGCGACATCGTCGCCCAGCTTGTAGCCGGCCTTCTCGATGGCCTCGACGATGAGGTCCAGGGCCGCGCGGGTGGACTCGACGGACGGGGCGAAACCGCCCTCATCGCCCAGGCCGGTGGACAGGCCCTTCTCCTGGATGACGGACTTCAGGGTGTGGTACACCTCAGCGCCGACCTGCAGAGCCTCGGAGAAGGTCTCCGCGCCGATCGGGGCGATCATGAACTCCTGGACGTCGACGCCGGAGTCGGCGTGGGCGCCACCGTTGAGGATGTTCATCATCGGGACCGGCAGCACGTGGGCGTTCGGGCCACCGACGTAACGGTAGAGGGACAGACCGGCGGACTCGGCGGCGGCGCGGGCCACGGCCATGGACACACCCAGGATGGCGTTGGCACCCAGGCGGGACTTGTTGTCGGTGCCGTCCAGGTCGATCATGGCCTGGTCGATGGCGCGCTGGTCATCGGCCTCGAAGCCGGCCAGCTCATCGGCGATCTCCTCGTTGACGTTCTCGACGGCCTTCAGGACACCCTTGCCCAGGTAGCGGTCGCCGCCGTCACGCAGCTCGTGGGCCTCGTGGACGCCGGTGGAGGCGCCGGAGGGGACACCGGCGGTGGCGAGGGTTCCGTCATCCAGGACAACGCCGGCCTCAACGGTCGGGTTGCCGCGGGAATCCATGATCTCTCGTGCGAAAACGTGAATGATGTCAGCCACTTTTGGGCCTCCTATAGCCATATGAGATGTGAGTTCGTCATCGTCGCGCGCTCTCGACACGCGTCCGGGGACAATTCTTCCAGAAAAACACCCGCCACGTGTGACAACCCGGGGAATCCAGGGGTGATCCTCAGCGGGCGGGCTGGTTCAGGGCATACGACGCCGCCGCGTCGCGCACGTTGATGAGGTACTCCTCGGAACGGTTGTAGGCGTACACCGCACCGGACCAGCCCTCCGGTGTACTGAGGTCCCCGCCGTTGGTGCACAGCAGATGCGCCGCCCCCAGGGCCGCGTCGTCGATCTGGTGCGGATCAGCCACCCCGTCACCGTTGGCGTCCCGACCGTAACGCTTCCACGACTCCGGGATGAACTGCATCGGCCCGACCGCGCGGTCCCACTCGGTGTCACCGTCGAGAAGCCCGCCGTCCGTGTCCGGGATCGCCGCGAAACCCGGGCTGCCGTCGAGGGGGATGCCGATGATCTTCGGCTCCGCGAAACCCTCCTCATTGATGTGGCTGCGGTTGAAGTAGGAACCCGAGTACGTGCCGTGCCGGGACTCCACCCAGCCGATACCGGCCAGGGTGTTCCACCTGAGGTGGCAGGAGGGCCAGGCCTCACGGGCGATCAGCTCGGCGTTGCCGTAGGCCCGGATCGCCGCCGCCGGGATACCGGTCTCCCGGGAGAGGGGCTGCGCCCAGAAATCGAGGTTGTCGGAGGTGCGGCCGGGGGCGTGGACGTCAATCACCGGGACCTCCGCGGCGGCGGCCGGCGGCACGTTGTCCGGCACCGGCTGCAACTGACGCGTGGGACTCGAGATGTCCAGGAACGACAGGGCCCAGCCGATCAGGGAAATGACCATGACGATGGCCAGAACCACCCCCAGGCCACAGCCCATCACCCGTCGCGCGCCGCCACTCATGGGGGACGATCCTACGGCATGGACCCGCCCGGGACGGCAGTGACCCGTACACCCCCG
The DNA here is from genome assembly GCF_012838985.1 of Corynebacterium sp. GTDB lineage: Bacteria > Actinomycetota > Actinomycetes > Mycobacteriales > Mycobacteriaceae > Corynebacterium. The sequence continues at coordinate 30,452 of NZ_DUOE01000105.1, forward strand.
GAGTTCACCCTATTTTGCCACTTGCATCACAACAGACACTCAGGCCACGTATGCTTCCAGCGTATTTATTTCCCTCTGAAAGGTACCGCTTCATGCTCCGTCGCGCACTCGCCACCATCGCCGTCTCCACCGTCGCCGTCGTCGGCCTCGCACCGGCCGCCTCCGCCCAGATCATCCCGGGCGTCGGCACCTTCATCAAGCAGCTCCCCTGCAACGAGCTCGAGCAGGGTCTCAAGGCTGCCAACCTCATCGACGAGGACACCACCCGCAACCAGCTCGCCTCCAAGCTGCGCACCGAGACCGGCAAGGTCATCGACAACCCGCTCTTCAACTTCGCCGCCAGCGCCTACGCCAACCAGCTGGCCGACCGCGCCCTCGAGTGCGAGATCGTCAAGGAGGACCCGAAGTCCCCGATCGCCGGCTCCACCCAGTTCCTGGAGATGTTCGAGGGCCTGTCCAGCGCCGTCGCCAAGAAGTAGCTCTCTGCTAGAGACCCGGGGGAATCTCGTTCCCCCGGGTTTTTTCCTGCGCCTTCCCCAGCGCCCACAGACGTTCCTGCTCCTCGACGGGCACGACCCGGTCGGTGCCGTCGAAAAGATAGGGGGAACGCACCTGCAGCTTGCCGACGAAGCTCGCGGCGACATCCGCGAAGTCGAAGGCGGAGCGTCGGGAAGCGATCTCCGCGTGGAACAGGACCTGCAGCAGGACGTCCCCGAGCTCACGGAGCAGCGCCTGCTCATCACCGTCGGACTCCCACTCGACGACCTGGTCGGCGAACTCCTGCGCCTCCTCCGCCAGGTACGGCAGCAGGGATCGGTGCGTCTGCCCCGACTCCCACTCCCCGATCGAACAGGCCCGCTGCATCGCCTGCACCGCGTGCCGCACCGGATCCCTCCGGGACTCCGCGACGATGACCTCGTCACCGGCGCGCACCCGCCGGAGCACCCGGGGGTCGAAGCCGTTCGTGCTCACCAGGACCCCCTCCCCCTCGGCGGCGACCAGCTTGTCGATGTTCCACCGCACACTCACCGGCACCTCGTCCGTGAACTCCAGCGGACCGCCGAGCCGCCCGAACGCCTCCAGGGGGATGAGGGTGGGCCACCGGTCGTCGAGAAGCAGGACAGTCATGACCCCAATCCTAGGGGTCTAGAGTGGACAAGTGACATCACCCCGTATCCATACAGTGACAGTGTGGTCGCTGGTGGCCCTCATCATCGGGTCCACCGTCGGCTCCGGCATCTTCTCGCTGCCACAGAACGCGGCCTCCGCGGCCGGGCCCGGTGCCGCACTCATCGGCTGGGCGATCTCCGCGGTCGGCATGCTGTCGATAGCGTTCGTCTTCCAGATCCTCGCCGTCCGCCGCCCCCACCTCGACTCCGGCGTCTACTCCTACGTCCGCGCGGGCCTCGGTGACTACATCGGCTTCACCTCCGGCTGGGGCTACTGGCTCGGCTCCGTCATCGCCCAGGTCGGCTACGCCACCCTCTTCTTCAACACCCTCGGCCACTACGTCCCCGGCATCGGACCGGACCACCCCGTCGCCACCGCCCTGGCCGTCTCCG
>NZ_DUOE01000106.1 GCF_012838985.1 Corynebacterium sp.
AACCGCGAAGCTGACGCCCTCCGGAGCCTCGATCTGGATCGGGTGGGAGTAGCCCAGGGAGAACTCGAGGTTCTTGCCCTTGGCCTGGACACGGTAACCGACGCCGAAGATCTCCATCTTGATGGTGTAGCCCTCGGTCACGCCGACAACCAGGTTGTTGACGAGGGAGCGGGACAGACCGTGGAGTGCGCGGTTCTGGCGGTGATCGTCCGGACGGGAGACAACGATCTCGTTGTCCTCGACCGCGACGGTGATCGGGGCCGGGACCTCGAAGGACAGGGTGCCCTTCGGGCCCTTGACCTCGACGACCTGGCCGTTCACCGAGGTGGTGACGCCGGACGGGATGGTGATCGGGTTCTTACCGATACGCGACATTGTTCAAATCCTCCCTGTTACCAGACGTAGGCGAGAACTTCTCCGCCCACACCCTTCTCGGTAGCCTGGCGGTCGGTCAGGAGGCCCTGGGACGTGGAGATGATCGCCACGCCCAGGCCACCGAGGACCTGCGGCAGGTTGGTGGACTTGGCGTACACGCGCAGACCCGGCTTGGAGACGCGGCGGACACCAGCGATGGAACGCTCGCGGGACGGGCCGTACTTCAGCTCGAGGGACAGGGTCTTGCCGACCTTGGCGTCCTCGACGGTGTAGTTGGCGATGTAGCCCTCCTGCTTGAGGATCTCGGCGATGTTCACCTTGATCTTCGAGGAAGGCATCGACACGGTGTCGTGGTGCGCATGGTTTGCGTTGCGCACGCGCGACAGCATGTCGGCAATGGGGTCAGTCATGGTCATGTGTTGTGACCGTTTACCTTTCTCGTCACGGTTCCGCTCCCACCGAGGGGCGTTAACAGGGTGTTCCGTCGGGCCACTTGACGCTCCCGCAGACTCAGTAGCCTGGGGGGCTCGCTGCCGCTTTTCACCCGGTCGCCACAGATTGGCGGGGGGCCTGCAACAAAGTTGGGATGTTCAGTTCTTGGGTTGGCCCCGTGCCTCCCCTGCGGGGAGCACAAGTCCAGCGGTCAAGGTTACCGCTTCGCGGCCCCAGGAACAAATCCCTCCTCCACACGGTCGGAACCGGGGCTCCGGCCGGCCAGCCACGCGTACACCCCGCCGATGAGCAGCCCACCCCCGATCACGTTGCCCACCCACACGACGGACCAGTTGAGCAGCACCGCGGGCGCGGCCAGCACCGAGGGCACGGAGAACATCGCGAGGCTGAACAACGAGAAGTTGGCGATGACGTGCTCCAGCCCCAGGCCGACGAAGATCGCGATGAGGGGCACGATGCTGAAGAACTTCTCCGTGATGTCCGGGGTCCGCACCGCCGCCAGCACCCCCATGTTCACCACGAAGTTGGCCAGGACCGCCTCCACCAGGGCGGGGGCAGGCGGTTTCGCCAACTTGCCGGAGCTGAGCATGCCGAGCAGATGGTCGGGCGTCAGTCCGCTGAACTTGGCCGCCTGGCCGAGCGCCAGACCGACGAGCAGTGCGCCGACCAGGTTGAACACCGTGCACACCACGAGGAACCACAGCGCCTTCGGGACGGAGACGAGACGGGCCACCACCCCGTAGCAGATGTACATCATGTTGCCGGTGGCCAGCTCCGCGTCGAGGACCACGATGCTGAACAGACCGAGGCCGAACAGCGCGGCGAACACGATCCCGCCCAGGCCGGGCGCATGGACTTCCACCGCGTTGCCGGCCACCACCGCGAAGGCGGTGCCCAGAGTGAGGTACACACCGGCGAGGATGGAGCGGACGGCGAAACGGGGGAGGTCGGCGTCGAAAAGCGCGACCTTGGCGGTGAGCGCCGCAGTCACGCCGGTGTGGATCGGCTGCATGCCTCCATTGAACCAGCCTCCCCGATCATGCCGTCACCCGGACCCGCGGGGGAAGGCCACCCCGACGCACCCCGGCGACGGGAGGGGGCCGGGAACTCCGCCTGACATCCATAGCTTTCCCTAACAACACCGCAGGTCAGAGTGATATCACCTCCACGTAATTGGTTGACGGTTCCAACCATTCTTCCTAAAATTGTCATTAGGTTGTACCGGCAAGTAAGCCGGTGCCTGAAAAGGCCCTGAGTGCACGGGACCACCGCCTGTCCCTGCCCGCGGAGGCCCGGGTCGGCACCGCGTCCCGGACAAGAGCAGAAGAAGGTATCCCATGCACATCCTCATCACCAGCATCCAGGGTCCGGCGGGACAGGCGCTGCTCGCGCAGTTCGCGGAAGCGCGTCACAGCCATCACCGTGTCGTCGGTGTCGACGTGGACCCGGTCGACCATCCCGTTCTGCACGCCGCCGAACAAGTGCCGCCCGCCTCCGACCCGACCAGAATCGACCGCCTCGTCGAGATCGTCCGCCGCCACGACATCGACGTGGTCATCCCCACCGTCGAGGAGGAGCTCTCCCACGTGGCCCGCGCCACCGAGGAATGCCGGTTCTATCCGGCCCGTGTGGTGATCTCGGAGGCGGAGAACGTGGATCTCGCCTGCGACAAATACCAGACCATGCTGCGCCTGGAGCAGGCATGGGTCCCGATTCCCCGCTTCACCTGCCCGAGCCACCACCAGGGTCCGTCCTCGGTGGTGGAGGCGGTCGGTGAGCACGCCATCATCAAACCGCGGACAGGGGGCGGGTCCCTCGGCGTACGGGAACTCCATCCCGCTCTTCTCCGGGAGGCGGAGTGGCTGGACATCGAGGAGGACTCCCTCATCCAGGAGTTCGCTGCGGGGCAGGAGTTCGCGTCGATGGTCTACCTCCCCCCGGGAGACGCTCCCCCGACGGTGGTCGTCGTCGAGGCGACCTGCGGGCCGGATGACAAGGCGTCCGACGCACACCGCCTCCCCGGGGACATCTGCCCGGAGGTCCGAAGGATCGCCCTCGCCGCAGCACGGACGCTCGGACTGCGGGGGCCGGTCGACGTCGACCTCCGCTGCCTCGCAGACGGCCGCCCCGTGGTCCTCGAGGTCAACGCCCGCTTCGGAGCCGACACCGCTCACGCGCCGGAGATCCTCGACGCCCTCCTCCAGGACCTCACCGCCGACCTCGTTCCCGGCTTGTCCCCGGACTGAGACTGCCGGTGACCCCCGGAGACGACGAACGCCCCCGTCTCCCGGAGGAGAAGGGGGCGTCGAGAAGCAGTGGTTACTTCTTGAACGGGAAGCCGAGCTCGCGGAGCAGAGCACGACCCTCGTCGTTGTTGGTCGCGGTGGTGACGACGGTGATGTCCATACCACGCGGGCGGTCGACCTTGTCGACGTCGATCTCGTAGAACATGGTCTGCTCGGTGAGGCCGAAGGTGTAGTTGCCATGGCCGTCGAACTGCTGGTCGGAGAGACCGCGGAAGTCACGGATACGCGGGAGGGCGACGGTCAGCAGACGGTCGAGGAACTCCCACATACGGTCGCCACGCAGGGTGACGCGGGCACCGATCGGCATGCCCTCGCGGAGCTTGAAGTTCGCGATGGACTGCTTGGCGCGACGCAGCTGCGGCTTCTGACCGGTGATGAGGGTCAGGTCCTCGAGTGCGCCGTTGATCAGCTTGGAGTCACGGGCAGCCTCGCCGACGCCCATGTTGACGACGACCTTCTCGACGCCCGGGATCTGCATGACGTTGTCGTAGGAGAACTCCTCACCGAGCTTGGTGCGGATCTCCTCACGGTAACGGGTCTTCAGACGGGGGGTGTAGTTCTCGCTCATGCCTAGATGTCCTTCCCGTTACGACGCGAGACACGGACCTTCTTGCCGTTCTCGTCGAAGCGGTAGCCGACGCGGGTCGGGTTGCCGTCCGAGTCCAGGACCATCACGTTGGAGACGTGGATCGGTGCCTCCTGGGTGACGATGCCGCCGGACTGTGCGCCACGCTCCTGGGAGGAGTCGGCGACGTGCTTCTTGATGCGGTTGACGCCCTCGACGAGGACCTTGTCGGTCTTCGGGAACGCCTGGATGACCTTGCCCTTGGCGCCCTTATCGGGGCCAGAGATGACGAGGACCATATCGCCCTTGTGAATCTTCAACTAGATCACCTCCGGAGCCAGGGACACGATCTTCATGAACTTCTTGTCGCGCAGTTCGCGGGCGACAGGGCCGAAGATACGGGTGCCACGGGGCTCGTTGTCGGGCTTGATGATGACGGCGGCGTTCTCATCAAAGCGGATGTAGGAGCCGTCGGTGCGACGGGTCTCCTTCTTGGCGCGGACGATGACGGCCTTGACGATCTCGCCGGCCTTCACGTTGCCGCCCGGGGCGGCCTCCTTGACAGAAGCGACGATGGTGTCGCCAATGCCAGCAAAGCGTCGACCGGAACCGCCGAGCACGCGGATGCACAGAATTTCACGTGCACCGGTGTTGTCGGCGACCTTGAGACGCGATTCCTGCTGGATCACGATGGGTCTCCTTGACCTGG
>NZ_DUOE01000107.1 GCF_012838985.1 Corynebacterium sp.
ATTCGAACCCCCAACCTTCTGATCCGTAGTCAGATGCTCTATCCGTTGAGCTACGGGCGCGCGGAGACGAGAGGATTCGAACCTCCGGCCCGCCGCAAAGCAGGCAACTCCTTAGCAGGGAGCCCCAATCGGCCACTCTGGCACGTCTCCAGCTGCACCGGTAACGGTGCAACTGCAGGAATCCTACCCGCCGGACCGCCCGGAGGCCAAACCGCCTAGACTCAGGCCCATGATCCGCCCTGACCTTGCCGCCATGCCCGCCTACGTACCCGGAAAGCGTCAGCCGGACGCGCTGAAGCTCTCCTCGAATGAGGTCGCCACCACACCGCTGGCCAGCGCCGCGGAGGCGATGGCCGCGGCGGCCGCGGGGGCGAACCGCTACCCGGACATGTTCTCCACGGAGCTGAAGGAGGCGCTGGCCGAGCACCTCGACCTCACCCCGGAGCAGGTGACCGTCGGCTGCGGTTCCTCCGCGCTGTGCCAGCAGCTGGTGCAGATCACCTCGGGCCCCGGCGACGAGGTCCTCTTTCCGTGGCGCAGCTTCGAGGCGTACCCCCTGTTCGCGCAGGTCGTGGGCGCGACGCCGGTGGCGGTCCCGCTTCTCGACGACGGCCGGCACGACCTCGACCGCATGGCCGAGCTCATCACCGAGCGCACGAAGCTCATCTTCCTGTGCAACCCGAACAACCCCACCGGCGCGGTGATCACGCAGGCCGAGTTCGATGATTTCATGGCCCGGGTGCCGGAGGATGTCGTCGTCGGTCTGGACGAGGCGTACTTCGAGTACAACCGCGCGGAGGACACGGTGGTGGGCACCGAGGCGGTCGCCGAGTACCCGAACGTCGTGGGTCTGCGCACCTTCTCCAAGGCCTACGGCCTGGCGGGTGTGCGCGTCGGCTACGCCTTCGGCTCCGAGGAGCTCATCGCCGCCCTGAACAAGGTGTGCATCCCCTTCGCCGTGAACGTGGTGGCGCAGGCCGGCGCGCTGGCCAGCCTGGCCGCCGCCGATGAGCTGCTGGAACGCACCGAGGAGACCGTCGTGCAGCGCGACCGCGTCGCCGACGCCCTCGGTGCCCGCCGTAGTCAGGCGAACTTCATCTGGCTGCCGGACGTGGACCCGGAGGACTACGCCGCCCGACTCACCGAGCAGGGCGTGCTGGTGCGCGCCTTCCCCGAGGGTGTGCGCATCACCGTGACCACCGAGGAGGAGGCCGACCAGCTGCTGGCGGCCTGCGGGAAAGCCGGGCTGTAGGTCATGATCCGTTTTCTGCTGAGCATCATCACGACGGCGATCGCGCTGTTCTTCGTCACCCGGGTCGTCACGGGTGTCGACGTCACCCCGCCGGACGACCCGTGGGCGTTCATCTGGGTGGCGCTGCTGTTCATGGCGGTCAACGCCGTGGTCAGCCCCCTCGCGCACGCGCTGGGCACCCCGCTGAAGGTGCTCACGCTGGGACTGTTCTCGCTGGTCATCAACGCGCTGCTGTTCATGTTCACCGGCTGGCTCTCCGGCGCGCTGGGCCTGGGCCTGTCGGTGGACGGCTTCGTTCCGGCGCTGCTCGGCGCGGTGGTCATGGGTGTGGCCACGTGGGTGCTCGGCCTGGTGACGGGCATGGTGGCGCCGAAGAAATGACCCGCGCCCTGACCGGGGCGCGGGTCCTCTGCGGAGATGAGGGGATTTGAACCCCTGGAGGAATGAACCTCGCTGGTTTTCAAGACCAGTGCATTCGGCCGCTCTGCCACATCTCCTTCGTCGGAGAACTCTACCCGAGCCACCCCCGCCCCCGGAACTTCCCTACTCTGGGAGCGCATGAAGGCAATTCAGTTGACCAACCCGGATGATCCGCGTTCGCTCGAGCTCGTCGAGACCGAGCTCCCCCAGCTCAGGGACGGGGAGGTGCTGGTGAAGGTGCAGGCCGCGGGCGTGAACCGCGGCGACCTCCTCCAGGCCCGCGGCTACTACCCGCCGCCGCCCGGCGAGTCGGAGATCATCGGCCTCGAGTGCGCCGGCGTCATCGAGGACCCGGGCACCACGGGCCGCCGGAAGGGCGAGGCGGTCGGCTGCCTCATGGCGGGCGGCGGTTACGCCGAGTACGTGGCCGTCCCCGAGGGCCAGCTCATGCCGGTCCCGGAGGGCTACTCCCCCACCGAGACGGCCGCGATCGTCGAGGTCGCCTGCACCGTGTGGTCGAACCTGGGCATGATCGCCGACGTCCGCGAGGGCCAGACCGTGCTCATCCACGGCGGCGCGGGCGGTATCGGCACCTTCGCCATCCAGCTGTGCAAGCAGCTCGGAGCGACCGTCGCGGTCACCGCCGGCAGTGCGGAGAAGCTGGAGACCTGCCGCGAGCTGGGGGCGGACATCCTCATCAACTACCGCGAGCAGGACTTCTCCGAGGAGCTCAAGGGCCGGTGCGACGTCATCCTCGACATCATGGGTGCGAAGTACCTGCAGCAGAACCTGCGCGCACTCAACGAGGACGGCCAGCTCATCATCATCGGCCTGCAGGGCGGCGTGAAGGCCGAGATCAACCTCGGCGCGCTGCTGCCGCGTCGCCTCTCGGTCCGCGGCACGACGCTGCGCGCCCGCTCGCTGGAGGGCAAGGCGGAGATCGTCCGGTCGACCGTCGAGAACGTGTGGCCCATGCTCGCCGACGGCCGCATCTCCCACCACATCCACGCCACCTTCCCCCTCGCCGAGGCGGCGGCCGCCCACGACCTGCTGGACTCCGGTGCGGTGACCGGCAAGATCGTCCTCGAGGTCAACTAGGCCAGGGAGGCCACGACCCGGGTCAGGTGCTCGAGGTCGTGGCGGGTGCTGAACGGGCTGAGGGAGACGGTCACGGCGCCACCGACCTCGTCGACACCCATGTCGGCGGTCAGGGGGCAGGGCGGCAGGATCGTCGTGACCAGGCCGTTGTCCAGCAGACGCTGGTGCACCGTCTCCGCCGGGACGCCCCGCACCGCGAAGGACATGCGCCCCACGCGGTCGCCGCGGCCGCCGTCACCGGCCTCCCCGGACACACCCAGGATGTGGACCGTCGGCAGCGCCCCGAGCAGACCGGTGAGCTCCCGCGTCAGCCCCGCGAGGTGACCGGCCAGCTCCCGCTTCGAGGCGTGCAGGCGGGTCCGGCGGGTGCCCACCGCGTCGGTGAGCTCCGCGAGGTGGTCGATGAGCGTCGACACGCCCCCGGCCAGGCCTGGGGCGACCGGCACGTCGAGCACCGGGTCGAGACGCCGGAACATCGCCGGATCACGGAACACCAGGGCCGCGACCTGCGGACCACCCAGGGCCGCGAGGTCGACGGCGACGATGTCGGCGTCCCAGTCCGCGACGTCGAGGGGGCGGTAGGAGAGGTACGCCGTGGCGTCCACAAGCACCCACGCCCGGGAACGCTCCCGCGTGAACTCGACGATGTCCCCCACCGGGGCGACCGTGCCCAGGTGACCGTGCGCCGCGGAGACCGTGACCAGACGGCTCGAACCGTCCACCAGATCGCGGTACTGCGAAGCCGGCAGCGCCGCGGTACCCAGATCGGGGCGGGCCCAGCGGACCGTCGGCGCCACCTCGGCGAAAGGATCCTGCAGGCCCGGGGAATCCAGCCCCGAGAGCACCACCGACGCGCGCCGCAGCAACGGACGCATCGCACGCGCCAGCACCAGGTACAGCATCTCGAGGCTCGGGCCGAGCAGCACCCGGTCCGGGGTCGCGCAGACGAGGTCAGCGATGGCGAGCCGGGCGTCGTCGAGAAGCTCATCCCCCTGCAGCCTGCCCGGCTCCATCGCGCGGGAGTGCGAACCCGAGGACTGCTCCACCTCCGCCGGGGCGGAGGCCAGACGGAAGGACCGCGACACGGCCGCGGAGACCCGCTCCGGGATCTGCGGACACTGGTGCGCGTTGAGATAGGTCCACCCGTCGCCGAGTGACAGATACTGCCCCCGCACCCTGGCGACGTCAAAGACCATTTTCCGCAACTCCTTCCCACACGACTGTCCAGTATGCCTCTTTCCCCCGATCCATGCACCATCGCCCCCGGTGCCGGAAGTTTCTTCCGAAACCGCTGGTGAACGGGCATTAAAGCGGGCTTTTCACCCACCGAACCCACACCGAATTCACAGAACCCGACCCAGCCGGAGGCGGGTGTCCGATTCCCGCACCCAGCAGGGATAGGGTGGTCGGTGTGCAGGAACAAACCCGGACCCGAGAACAGCTGCGTGCCGACGTCGCACGCATGACCACCAGCGCCGTCACCGACCCGCCGGCCTCCCAGTCGACGACCTTCGGTGCCGCCTGGCACGATCTCGTCCGCGGATTCCGGCAGCACGAACTGTGGCTCCAGCTCGGCTGGCAGGACATCAAGCAGCGCTACCGCCGCTCGACGCTCGGCCCGCTGTGGATCACCATCGCCACCGGCGTGATGGCGCTCGCCCTCGGCCTGCTGTACTCCATGCTCTTCCAGATCCCCGTCGCGGAGTTCCTCCCGCACGTCACCGTCGGCCTCATCATGTGGGGCTTCATCTCCGGCTGCATCAAGGACGGCGCGGACATCTTCATCGACAACGAGGGCCTGATCAAACAGCTCCCCTCCGCCCTGTCGGTGCACGTCTACCGCCTCGTGTGGCGCCAGGCCCTGTTCCTCGCGCACAACCTGGTCATCTGGGTGATCCTCATGATGATCTTCCCCCGCGCCCTGGGCTGGGAGGTGTTCCTCGCGATCCCCGCGATGGCGCTGCTCATCCTCAACGGCGTGTGGGTGACCATGCTCTTCGGCATCATCGCCACCCGCTACCGTGACGTCGCCCCGCTGCTCGAGGCGATGGTCCAGCTGCTGTTCTACGTCACCCCGATCGTCTGGACCACGCAGACCCTCAAGGAGCAGGGCGGCGACATCGCACAGCGCGCCCTCCTCGCCGAGATCAACCCCCTGTTCCACTACATGGAGATCATCCGCGCCCCCCTGATCGGCCAGCCCATCGCCGCCTACCACTGGTGGATCGTGCTGGGCTGCACCGTCGTCGGTCTGCTGCTGGCCCTGCTCGCCATGAAGCAGTGGCGTTTCCGCGTGAGCTACTGGGTCTAGGAGGACTCCCTTGGTATCCATCGACACCTACAACGCCTGCGTCGACTTCCCCATCTTCGACGCCAAGTCGCGTTCCATGAAGAAGGCCTTCCTGTCCACCGCGGG
>NZ_DUOE01000108.1 GCF_012838985.1 Corynebacterium sp.
TACACCGGCTGGTCCTCCTGCTTCCGCCGCGAGGCCGGCTCCTACGGCAAGGACACCCGCGGCATCATCCGCGTCCACCAGTTCGACAAGCTGGAGATGTTCGTCTACTGCAAGCCGGAGGACGCCGTCGAGCAGCACCAGGCACTGCTGGACATGGAGCGCGAGATGCTCTCCGCCGTCGAGGTGCCCTACCGCATCATCGACATCGCCGGCGGCGACCTCGGCCAGTCCGCGGCCCGCAAGTTCGACACCGAGGCCTGGGTCCCGACCCAGAACACCTACCGCGAGCTGACCTCCACCTCGAACTGCACCACCTTCCAGGGCCGCCGCCTGCAGACCCGCTACCGCGACGAGAACGGCAAGGCCCAGATCGCCGCGACCCTCAACGGCACCCTCGCCACGACCCGCTGGCTCGTCGCCATCCTGGAGAACAACCAGCAGGCCGACGGCTCCGTCACCGTTCCGGAGGCGCTGCGCCCGTTCGTGGGCAAGGATGTCCTCGAACCCAGGAAGTAGGGGAGAACACCATGGCCGCCAACCCACGTTTCCGCAAGCGCCGGGGCTTCTACGTCCCCGCTGACCTGTCCCCGGTGCCCGACCACCCGGTCGAGGGGAAGGAGAGCCCGTACAACCGGATCATCATCCCCCTCGCCAGGGCACTCATGAAGGCGCAGGGCATCAGGCTGACCGTCTTCGGCGCGGAGAACATCCCCGTGGACGGTCCGGCCCTGCTGGCCATCAACCACACCGGCTACTACGACTTCATCTTCGGCGGCATCCCCGCGCACCTGCGCGGCCGCCGCCTGGTGCGGTTCATGGCGAAGAAGGAGATCTTCGACACCCCCGTCATCGGTCGCCTCATGCGCTCCATGAAGCACCTGCAGGTCAACCGCGCCGCCGGTGCAGCCTCCCGCGAGGAGGCCGTCGAGCGTCTGCGACAGGGCCAGCTGGTGGGCATCTTCCCGGAGGCGACGATCTCGCGCGCCTTCGAACTCAAGGACTTCAAGAACGGTGCCGCCCGCATCGCCGCGGAGGCCGATACGCCGCTCATCCCGGTGGTCATCTGGGGTTCCCAGCGCATCTGGACCAAGGACCACCCCAAGCGCCTCGGCCGCACGAACACCCCGGTGTTCATCCGTGTCGGCGCCCCCGTCGACCCGAACGGCGACCCGGACGCCGCGATCCAGCGACTCAAGGACGCCATGCAGGTCCTGCTCGACCGCGTCCGCGACGACTACGGCCGCGCCTACGGCCCGTTCCCGGCCGGCGAGTACTGGATCCCCAACGCCGACGGCGGCAGTGCACCCACGCTTACCGACGCCCGCCGCATCGACACCGAGGCCCGCGCCGCCAAGGCAGCCAAGAAGGAGGCCGCGGCCTCCGCGAAACTAGACAAACGTGCCGACGCCATCCTCGGCAACGCACGGACCTTCATCGACCAGGTGAAGGAAAAACTCAGGAGATAAACCATGCAGACCCCCGGACCGGCTCCCAGGCTCGTGGCCAGCGACGTTGACGGCACACTCATCAACTCGCAGGACCGCATCATCCCCCGCGTGCGCGACGTCATCGTCCGGGCCGTGCAGGCCGACACCGAGGTCGCCCTGGCCACCGGACGCCCGCACCGGTGGATCTTCCCCGTCCTCGACCAGCTGCCCATCCGCCCGGTCTGCGTGACCTCCAACGGTGCCGTCGTCTACGACTCCGCCAACGACCAGGTCCTGGCCACCCACGCGCTCACCCCGGACACGATGGCCGAGGTCCTCGAACTGTCCAAGGAGGCGTTCCACGAGGTCGGCGGCATCGCCATCGGCTGTGAACGCGTCGGCCAGTCCGCCTTCGACCCCGAGGAGGAGATGTTCGTCATCTCCCCGGGCTACCTCCACACCTGGGAGGAGCAGGGCTACGGCGTGGCCCCCGAGCACGAGGTCATCAGCCAGCCCGCCGTGAAGATGATCCTCCGCCACGAACAGCTCACCGCCCCCGAGATGTTCGACCTGGTCGCACCGTTCATCGACCCCGACGTCGCCCACGTGACCTTCTCCATGAACGAGGGACTCCTCGAGGTCGCCGCCCCGGGCGTGACCAAGGCCCTGGGCGTATCGACGCTGGCCACCCTCCACGGCATCAACCGCGAGGACGTCATCGCGTTCGGCGACATGCCCAACGACATCGAGATGCTCGCCTGGGCCGGCATGGGCGTGGCCATGGGCAACGCGCGTGACTCGGTCAAGGACGTCGCCGACTTCACCACCGGCACGAACGACGAGGGCGGCCTGGCGCAGGTGCTGGAGCGCTGGTTCTAGGGGGTTCTGCGGCGCGGTTCCACGTGAACCTCACCTACCACGCCCCGCGACCTGGGGAAACGCAAAAGGGCTCGCGCGTTCACGTGGAATCGCGCAAGCCCCGCCCCACCCACGACCCCGTGGCAGACTTGAACCATGACGGCTTCGCATCCGAAACAATATGTGGCGGCCATTGACCAGGGCACGACCTCGACACGCTGCGTCATCATCGACCGGGACGGGCAGGTGGTCTCCTCCGGCCAGTACGAGCATGAGCAGATCATGCCGCGGCAGGGCTGGGTCGAGCATGATCCGCTGGAGATCTGGGCGAACACGCGCCGGGCGGTGTCCACGGCGATGGTGGACATCGACGTCTCGCCCGACCGGATCGCCGCTCTCGGGGTGACCAATCAGCGGGAGACCGCCGTGGTGTGGGAGAAGGCGACGGGAAAGCCGATCCACAACGCGATCGTGTGGCAGGACACCCGGACGGCGGGCATCGCAGGGGAGGATCCGCGGCGTTGGCTCGACCGGACGGGTCTGCTGGCGAACTCCTATCCGGCGGGGCCGAAGATCGCGTGGATCCTGGACCATGTGGAGGGGGCCCGCGAGCGCGCGGAGAAGGGGGAGCTGCTGGCGGGGACGATCGACACGTGGTTGTTGTGGAATCTCACGGGCGGGGCGCGTGGCGATGAGGGGCGGGAGGCGGTGCATGCCACGGATGTCACGAATGCGTCGCGCACCCTGCTCATGGACCTGCGTACCTGTCAGTGGGATCCGGAGTTGTGCGCGGAGATCGGGGTGCCGGTGGGGGTGTTGCCGGAGATCAGGGCGTCGATGAGTGGTTTCGGGGAGGTCCGGCAGCGGGGGACCCTGGCGGGTGTGCCCATCACGGGTGTGCTGGGGGATCAGCAGTCGGCGATGTTCGGGCAGGGCTGCTTCGAGGTGGGGGACGCGAAGAACACCTACGGCACGGGGCTGTTCCTGCTGCTCAACACGGGTTCTGAGCCGCAGGTCTCCGAGCACGGGCTCCTGTCGACGGTGCTCTACCAGCGGGAGGGGGAGGCTCCGGTGTACGCGCTGGAGGGGTCGGTGGCGGTGGGTGGTTCGCTCATCCAGTGGCTGCGGGACCAGCTCGGGATCATCCGTTCGGCGGACGAGGTCGAGCGGATCGCGGCGGAGGACAACGGCGGGGTGTTCATCGTCCCGGCGTTCTCGGGGTTGTTCGCGCCGCGCTGGCGGCCGGATGCCCGGGGCGTCATCGTCGGGCTGACCCGTTTCGCGGACCGCAGCCACATCGCGCGTGCCGCTCTGGAGGCGACCGCGCTGCAGACGCGGGAGGTCGTCGCGGCGATGGTGGCGGACTCCGGCATCGAACTCACGGGCCTGCGTGTCGACGGCGGCATGACCGCGAATGACACGCTCATGCAGCTGCAGGCCGACATCCTCGGCACGGAGGTCCACCGCCCGATGAACATCGAGACCACGGCCCTCGGCGCGGCTTTCGCCGCTGGTGTGGGCAGTGGTTACTGGTCGTCGCTTGCCGACGTCCGCTCGCTCCAGACCCCCGACCGGTCGTGGGCTCCGGGGTGGACGGTGGAACGTCGGGAAGCGTTGGTGGGGGAGTGGGAGCGCGCCGTGGCACGCTCCCTCGACTGGGCCTAGTTGTTCAGGGCGACGTCGACGCTGCCGTCGAAGGGGTTGACCGTGATGTTGCCGCCCTCGAAGTCGACGCGGAGGCGGTCGCCGTCGTTGTACTGCTCGTTGAGCGGCATACCCAGCGGGCCGAGGTCGAAGCCCTGGCCTGCCCAGATGTCACCGATGACGCCCCACAGTGCGCGGGCCTCGGAGGATCCGAACTGGTCGATGATGATGCCGTTGTCGAACAGCGCGACCTGTGCGTCCTCGGTGCTCACGCCACCGCGCGGGTCGCCCAGCACGGCACCGTAGTTGGCGCCGACCCGGTTGACGGCCTGGGTGATCTTGGTGTCGCCGGCCAGCGTGGACACGATGTCGAGGACCGGCTTGAGGTCCGCGAGCTTGAGGTCCGGCATGACCTGCACGTCGCCGACCTTCTGCGTCGTGCCCGGGACGGTGCCGTTGGACGCGATGACCGCGACGGCCACGGCGGCCAGGGAACCGACGATGGTGAGCAGGGCCAGCTCGTCGCCACCTGCGGCGGAGCTCAGGGTGTCGGTGACACCGGGCTCCTGCGGGGCCGGGGGCTCCTGCGGGGCCGGGGCCTGCTGGGAAGTCGGCGGAGTGGGTGCCGGGGGCTCAGCGGGTGACGTAGGTGCAGTGGATGTGGTGGTCCGGCTGGCCTTGATCTCGTTGTACTTCTCCGCCGCGATGGAGCGGATGTTGTTCATCTGCGCGTAGCCGTACGTGCCCGGGCAGGCGTTGTTGTGGGCGTCGCGGTGGGCGAAGACGTTCGGGAGCATCATCGGGACGCCGCCGGGGTGCTTCGAACCGCCGAAGGACAGCGGCGTGTAGGAGGTCGAGCCCTGCGGGTTGAAGCCGGCGATGGCGGCCTTCCAGCCGATCATCTCGCCGACCGACCGGATCATGGCCTGGGTGGTCGGGGCGACGTCGTAGTTGCCCATCATGGAGATGCCGAAGGTGCCCTTGTTGAAGCCACCGACATGCGCACCCTGGACGTTCTTGTCCAGGCCACCGTA
>NZ_DUOE01000017.1 GCF_012838985.1 Corynebacterium sp.
TGGCGATGTGGACCGCGCCCGTCGCGCCCATGGACAGCCCGCCGATGGCGCGGTGACCGTTGAAGTTGAGCTCGGGGGCGGCGTCGAGAAGCGGCGCCAGTTCGGCGGTGAGGAACGTCTCCCACTGGTGGCGGCCGAGCGCCGGGTCGTCGCGCAGCCAGTCGGCGTACATCGACGCCTGCGCCTGCGTCGGCATGACGAGGGTGACGTTCTCGTCCGCGAAGACCTCTGGCGCGATGCCGGGGCCCAGCCACCAGGAGGTGCGCGGGGCGCCGACGCCGTCGAGAAGGTAGAGCATCGGCGCCGGGGAAACACCGGCGGCGCGCCAGATCTGCACCTCGACGTTGCGTTTCATGGCCGGCGAGGCGACGATCCACCGTTCGACGCGGTCACTCTCCACACGCTTCTCGACGACCGCCGCCTCCGTGATCGACTCATCCAGCGGGAGGCGGCCCCGGCCGAGGCTGCTGCCGCTGCTGACCGGCACCTCGGAGGAACCGAGGGACTCCAGGATGCCGAGGGTGCGGTTGATGGCGTTTCCGGAGGAGGTGGGGTCGGCGTTGGAGCTGATGACGGCCTGTTCGAGGGCGCTGCCGGTCAGCGACTGCGCGGAAGCCGGGGCGGCGAGGCCGAGCGTGACGGATGTGGCGGCTGTTATGGCAAGTGGCAGAAGTGGGAGTCGTGGCATAAGTGCTACGCTATCATTCTGCGTGGCTGAGGTTGGGGATCCGCCCGATCGGCTCCACCCTTTCCCCGTTCCACCAGAACGTCAGCTCCACCTCGTAGTCCGCGGCGGCCGCGTTCGGCGCCCCCGCCACGTCCATGGCCTCCCGGTCGATGACCCGCACGTGCACGGCCTCGCCGTCGCCCTCCCAGTGGCGGTACACCTGCGGCACCAGCAGGCCGACGCCCAGGTACTCCCCGCGGTGGAAGAGCATCAGCTGGTTCTGCTTCTGCGCGTGCGTGGATCCCGTGACGAAGACCACGGCGTAACTGAGGTCCGCGCACGGGTTGTAGTCCGAGTGGCCGTAGTACTCCCAGCCCTCACCCGGCAGGGTGGGCGGCGGAACCCGGTGGATGTTGTCGTAGATGGCGGCGGCCTCGGTATCCACCCCACAGGTCGGCTCCGGGGTGGTGGGTGCGGCCTGCGTCGTCACCGTCACCGTGCTGGTCTGCGGGGCGGCGGGTTGCTCCGGCGCGGCAGCGCACCCGGCTACGACCAGCGGGATCAGCAGGGCGGGCAGGGTGCGGGGTCTCATCAGAGCTCGGCGTCGTCCATCAGGGCCGGCTTGATGTGGTCCCAGGCGGGCTGGAGCTCCTGGTTGAACTGGATCCAGTTGTGGGAGCCGTAGTCCTTGTAGTGCACCTCCTGGTGGTCCATGCCGGCGTCCTGCATGGCCTCATCCAGGTCGATGGTGCACTCGAGGACGCCACGCTCCAGCAGGGCACCGACAGCCAGGCTGGTGACCTCGTTGTTCTCGTAGAAGGCGATCTCCTCGTCGGTGGCGTTGCCGTTGCCGGTGGAGAGGTACACGGCCTGGTTACGCAGGCCCTCCGGGTCGAGGACGGTGTCGTGGCGGATCCACTCCTCGGAACCGTAGGGTCCCCACATGTTCTCCAGCTCACCGCCGCGGGAGGTGACGACGAAGCTGGCCATCTGGCGGCCGACCGCGCTCAGCGGGGAGTAGCAGCCGGAGATGCCGAAGACACCGTGGAAGAGGTCGGGGTTGGTGTTGGCCAGGTGGACGGCGCCGTTCGCGCCCATCGACAGGCCGCCGATGCCGCGCTTGCCGTTGAAGTTCAGGCTGTCGTGGTTCTCGAGCAGGGGTGCGAGCTCCTTGACGATGAAGGTCTCCCACTTGTGGAGGCCCAGGGCCGGGTCGTAGTTGACCCAGTCGGAGTAGTTGGAGGCGATGGCCTGCGTCGGCATGACGAGGGTGACGTTCTCCTCGGCGAAGACCTCACGGGCGTCGCCGGAACCGAGCCAGCCGCTGCCGCGCGGGGCGTCGATGCCGTCGAGCATGTAGAGCATCGGGGACGCGACGGAGTGGTCGGCGGCGTGCCAGATCTGGACCTCGACGTTGCGTTTCATTGACGGCGAGGCGACGATCCAGCGGTCGATGCGGTCGGACTCGGCGCGGATCTCGACGAGCTCGATCTCGGTGATCGTGTCGTCGAGGGGCAGGGGGTAGCTGTCGTCGACGTCGCGCCACATGTCGGGCAGCGGCCACTCGGAGGAGCCGATGAGCCCCAGGGAGCTCAGCGCGGCGTTGAGGGAGGAACCGGAGGAGGCGGGGTTCCGGAAGAGCCCTCCTGGGCGGTGGCGGCCGGGGTCAGGGTGCAGGCGAGGCCGACGGCGGTGCCGAGGGCGAGCAGGCGGCGGCGGGTGTTGTTGGTCATCGCACTCAAATTACTGGAAGCGGACAGTTATGTCACTATCCTCCCACAGGAAACTTGAGCAACAATCGGCTAGAGCAGGGCGTGACGGATCGCGTCCCAGGCCGGCTGCAGCTGCTCGTTGTAGTTGTTCCAGTTGTGCACGCCCGGACCCTTGTAGTCGACGACATGGTGGTCCATGCCCCGCTCACGCATCGCCTCATCCAGCTTCTCGGTGCAGGCCAGCACACCGATCTCCAGGACGGAACCCGAGGACATGTGGAAGAAGGGACTGTCGTCGTAGGTCATGCGGTCGTCCTCCTCGATGACGCCGTTGGCGGCCGAGAGGTAGACAGCCATGTCCCGCAGACCCTCGGGGTTGGCGACGGTGTCGTGGTGGTCCCACAGCTCGGAGCCGTAGGGGCCCCACATGTTCTCCGGGTCGCCGCCGCGGGAGCCGACGACGAGGTTGACCATCTGCCGGCCGACGGCGTCGTTGGGGGAGTAGCAGCCGGAGATGCCGAAGGTGGCGTCGAAAAGCTCCGGGTGGGTGTTGGCGATGTGGACCGCGCCGATCGCACCCATCGACAGTCCGCCGATGCCGCGCCGGCCGTTGAAGTTGAGCTCCGCCTCGGCCTCGAGCACCGGCGCCAGTTCCTCGGTGATGAACGTCTCCCACATGTGGCGGCCGAGCGCCGGGTCGTCGTGAAGCCAGTCGGAGTACAGCGAGCCCGCGGCATGGGTGGGCATGACGAGGGTGACGTTCTCCTCGCCGAAGACCCGCTCGGCCGCGCCACCGTTGACCCACCCGGAGTTCGGGGTGGAACCGCCGATACCGTCGAGCATGTAGAGCATCGGGGCCGGGGCCGTCGGGTCAGCGGCCTTCTTGATCTGCACCTCCACGACCCGCCCCATGGACGGCGACGCGATGAACCAGCGCTCCACGCGCTCGTCGATACGCTCGACGCGCTTGTCCAGAATCTCCACCTCGGTGATCGACTCGTCGACGGCCAGCGGGTACCGGTCGTCGCTGGAGATGAACGGGCCCACCAGCGGGACCTCCGAGGAACCGATGAGCGAGAGCGAACTGAGCAGCCCGCCCACCGACGAACGGGAGGACTGCGGGTTCGCGTTCGAGCTGACGACGAGGTCACGCAGCGCGGTGTCGGAACCCGCGGGGATCTCGGGGAGCTCCTGCGCCCCGGCCGCGGCCGGGAGCAGCGCCAGGGCAGCGAGAGATGTCAGGACAAGTGTGGAGACCGTGCGCATGACAGGGAGTGTACGCAGCGGGTCAGTAGGGCTCCACCTTCACCTTGACCACGGAACCCACGGCATGGCGGCGGGCCCACATCCGCAGCAGCAGGGCCACCCCGGTGACCGCCCAGGTGAGCAGGGACACCACGTACAGCGACTGGATACCCAGGTAGCGGTAGACCAGTGCGCCGGTGAAGGCACCCGTGGTCAGGCCCGCCCACATCTTCAGGTGCCCCAGCCACTCGCGGTGGGAA